>JALVEG010000621.1 GCA_027031145.1 Saprospiraceae bacterium
TATTTTTAATGCAACATCGTCCGGAAATCGTTTTACTTTTCTTCTCATAATCCTGATTTTTGTTGACTTTTCGAGTCAACCTATTTCAGGACAAGACATACAGTTCAAAAAAAACAACCTGCAACCTGCAACATTCCAACATTCCATCATTCCATCATTCCAATCTACATCAATCTCTCACCACTCACCACTCACCATTCATCTACCCCTCTCTTCCTCTCTCAGTCCCTCAGTCTCTCCGTCTCTCAGTCTCCCGCTCTCCCACTCACCTCTCATCAAACCACCAACAAAACTTCAAAACACAGAACATATCATTCAACAATTTCCTTAATTTCCGTATAACCCAATTGCAATCCTCTTTTTGTTTCGGCAACCAATCTGTATCTGTATTTGGTACCGGGCTTTATATGTTTATCGGTATATTTCAGTTTATCTGCTTCAACATTTTTTATCAATTTGAATTTTCCTGTTTCCAAAGCACGGTAAACAAATATTCTATCATCTTTGTTGCCTTGATATTGCCAGGATATCTCTACACCTTTATCTTTTTTAGCAATGTCGAATTGAAGTATCTTACCCTTTGGCAATACCTGTTTGGTTTTTGCTGTCAATGCATAAGCAATTGCTGAGGAATTGCCGGCGTCATCGATAGCTACAAGAGCATAAGTATATTTTGTATTTGGTTTTAGACCGGTGTCGGAAAGGACTTCCGGAATATTCTCAACCGTATAAGTTTGAATGGTATCCCAAGTATTATTTTCATTTTTTCTTAATAATTTATAATATTCGACATCTTTGCTATGAGATTTTTTATAGTATAAGTCAAGATTATTCTCCGTATTTTTCCATTTCACAAGAATCGGAGCAGCAGGTGGTACAAAATCCGGCTTATGCAATTCCAATATATCTGAAAAATCAGAAACATTGTAATTATAATCCAGTGCAGTGACCCTGTAATTTATTATTTCCGTTAGACTTTTTAATGTAATGGTATCGGTAAATACCGTGTCTTGTATTACATTATGACTGACATTGGTCCAAAAATGATCTTTTTGATTATTGAAATATACATGATAACCGAGAAGGTCTTCTTCTTTACCAAGATTCCATTTTAGTGTAACTATACCGTTGGAGTCGATAGTTCCCGTAAGTCCGACAGGAGGTGAAGGAGGTACACTATCTATATAATTACCATAAACAGCTCTTGCCATCGATGCATTGCCGGCAGTATCTATCGCCAAAATAGTGTAATAATTGGGAGCTAATGTCTCAGGAGTAGTATCAATATACATTCTGGCATCTGCCGGAAGAGGATCTTCAAACAACAGTTCGAAATTTTTATAGGGTTTATCACTTCTGCCTATTACAAATCCGTTTAAATCGGGAACCGGATTGTTATAGACCCATTTTATTTCCATTGTATTGTTTTTCAACATTACAGCTTTGATACTATCCGGTGCAGGCGGAGGAGTTTTATCTCTACCCATAGCTTTAATTGTATCAGAAAAGGGACTGATAGTGGCAAAAGGAGTGATACCGACTACTCTATACCATGCAGGAACATAATTTTTGGAAAAAGTATCTATAAATACAATATAATCTTTATTACCGATCCCCCCTTCGTCAGCAAGAGGGTTGAAATAAGGAGTTTTATTTAATCTAAAAAATGTCTTTCCTCCGTCAAGAGATTTCTCAAAATAGAAAGCGGTAAACTTCTTTTCATGAAAATCCCTGTCAAGCATCAAATCCACCTGATTTTCCTTTTCTTCAACTTTGGTTATTTCAGGTCTTGGATCATAAGGGATATCCGTATTCACTTCGACAGCAGAATTTTGAAGAATAACAGTGGTCGAATCTTTTACAGGACAATATACATTATATATATATTTCTTATTTTTTTCTACAGTTTTATCACACCATCTCCAGCCCATTCCTTCAGCTCCAAGTGCAGACAAATCAGCCGCAATAAGACAAATAGTAAACCTCTCTTCAAAATCCTGGGCTTCCAACATAATTTCACCCATTGATTTGGGTTTTAATTCTTGTCCTTTGCCCTGATATTTACCATACAATGATTCGGCTGCCATCATAGCATATTCATCACTTGTATCTTTAGCAAAAATATTTTTCCATTTGGCAATGCTATATGGATAGATAGTATCTTTATTGAGACTTACCCATTCGGAAACCGGATCATAATTTTTATTTATTTCCAATCTCTCTACCATAAAACCGTTATTCATCCCGATAATCCAACCTTCAGGATTGTCAGGTGCCCAGCGAATAACTACTGAATCTCCCATATATGCTGCTTTAACCCGTATTTTGGGAAAGACCTGTGAAGTATCTTGCGTGTTTTGAGCAATGATATAATGAAAAATCATTAAGCTTATCAGAATTAAAATTATTTTCTTCATTGTCTTTTTATTTTGAATTAATATAATGTGGTTCTATATCTACTATTATCTTCATTTATCCTGTAAAATATATTTTTATGAGTGCTGTGTCTCTTGTATTCTTCAGGCAACGGCGGATTGAATCTAATATCCATATTATATGTACTAAAAATCCAGTGACCACCGAATTCTCCATCATCGACATATTGATTTTCCGTATAAAAACTATAATCGGAGGCTCTTCTGCCAAGTATATAAGTGTATGTTGAGTAAACATTTATATTTTCTTCATGTATATATGAACTAAGCGGATGATCCAATTCAAAGTTAGAGTAAGATCTCACTCTATTTGTTCCATTATAATCGCTTACGCGTCCTCTTCTTGAATAGAAGAAATCATTTATATATTCTTGCCAATCTTCATTTCTTTGGAACATCGCATTTGGAAGAGAATAACTTAATAATATTTTATCATCGGCAGGAACATAAAATACATCACTCATACTGAATGAACTCATCATCATTGTAGAAGAGGATGAACCGTTACCATAAGTACCTGAAAAACTCATCATATTATATGTTGGTCCTGACATTTCCCAGTTAATCGCCCAACCGTCTTCTATTTCATCTTCAGATAAAGGAGATAAAGAAATATTTTTATGATCAACACCTATATAAAGGTTTTTTGAAGGAGGAGCATTAAATCTTAAAATACCGGGTACACTAGGTTTGTAGTATTTTCTGTCAGTAATTCCTTCTTCCGGGCAATCATCGCTATATCGACCTTTACACAAAGAAGTGTATCTGCCATAATCAATAATCGTTTGATAAGAGTTGTAAATTCCTGATTTCTCATTCCAATAACTTGATGACTCATATTTGTCAAGGAATTTGTATAAAGGATCTATCCTGACTCTTTGTCCATCTACTATATAACTTTGTGTTTTTAATTCATAGTCTTCAAAACTTTCACCTGCATTTTTTATTTCTATATCCGCTTTGAGTTTTGCTGCATCATCTCTGCTACCGGGTGTACGCCCCTCAGTTGCTACTCCTCTAAGTTTATCCGTCATTCTGTTGAACTTGCTGGTTCTGAAATAAAAATCATACAGACGTTTTTCAACATTTTCATCAATAAAATCATCTGGTCCCAAAGTATCCACCTTCATAGTAGCATATCCTGTTGAAGAACGAAATATATCCCTCAACAACATTGGTCTGGCTGAAAAATTATTATTCAGTCCGGTACTACTTCCTCCGGCATTATTCATAATACCAAGAGCTACAGAACTTACAACCGGAAAATGAGTTTTTCTAATTATCTGACAATAATAGATCTTTTCATTTTCCAATTGAGGAATATCAAAGAGTACCCATTCCCCTCCTGAGTAATTTATAGGGCTTTCCAAAACATGCTCTATTGCATTTTCGTCCTCAATATTTATAAATCTGGCAACATAGGAATATGTAATTCCGTTATCACCTTCCGTGTAAAACAATCCTCCTTCACCTCCTTCTTCTCCCATTCCGGTGAATAATCTTATTGTGCCTTTTCTGTTTCCTTCAGCTTGTAAGAAAAATCTTTGATTGTTGAATGGATAAGAATATTTTACATTCTCCAATGGAATAACATCAGGATAATCCCCTGTTGTAAATACCACAGTAGTATCTTCTTTCCATATTTGTCCGTCTTGCATATACCAGTCACCATTTGCTGTATAATCATGGTAACGGGTATAATCTTTCATCCTTACTTCGCAATTTATAGAATATTCCGTATTTCCGAGAAAAGCATTTGCAGGTTTTCTCTTTAATATTTTTCTATTGTTTTTATATTCATCATGTCCCGGTTTTTCAGCTACTGTACTTGTATTGATAACAGAAAAATCATAAACGCTCGGTTTAAATCTGTAATAGGATGAAATACGTCCTGTCTCCGAATCAATAGTTCTTGGTATAATGAGTCTTCTATCCATACTAAAATTGAAGAGGACGGACGGTTTTGAGAATACGCTTTCATTGGTTCCATCAGGTTCGACATCTTCAATGATATTTATATTTGCAAGAGGATCTTTGATGACTAATTGACAAGGTTCACCTTTTTGGATCGTAAATGTTTTATGACCTTCTATCAGTCCTCCCAACACACTGAAATGAACTCCCCCTCTTCCTTCAAAATAGTTTGGATTGGGGAAATATGCTTTCATATATAATCCTAAACCCAAGGATAATAATGGTATTTTATGTTCGCCAAAAAATTTAAACTGAACACCTAATTCTCCCGATAAACCGGCATACGCCTGACCCTGTGCATACCACCTGTTTATACCCGGATCGGGAAATCCATCGCATTCTATACCTTCATCGAAACGTGTCATTATTAAATCAAAACCAATTCCAACATACAGATCGAAATATATAAATGCATCCCATCCGGCATCTACTTCTAATACTGCACCAAAAGCAAAGCCCGTACCGTCAAACAATTTATCTTGAGATACACCACCTCTTTGCATGCTGGCGTAATCCACATCACTGTCAATATCAGGATCTTCTGTTTCTGCACTTTGTCCGTTTCTGTTTTGACTATCCATACCTACCAGTGCTGCTATTTTGTCAGGTGGTGGAGGCAGATGTTGAGGTATTCCATATCCGATCATCATATATGCTTTCACTTCTGCCAAATCAATATCACCTATTTGCAGTTTAATAGCTGCTCCCGGCTCAATACCTGTTGCAGGGCTATAACTACCAAGATGAAAATACCAGATATCTTCACCATATTCATCATCATTGCCTGCAAAAAAATGAGCATCTACCATTTTGTAATGTTCATCTATTCCTCCAACCAATACATTTCCTAGATTCAAATATATTTCAACGGTTCCATCCAGCTGTTTTCCTGTTTCAGGATAATTAGAATATGTTATATCGGCAGTTCCCCAAAGTTTGCCTTCTCCGTCACCTGAAGCCATTTCTTGCATCACATAAACCGCTCCGTCAATTTTAAGCAAATTCAAACCTCCTGAATTTGAAAATTGAGCTAATACTCCTACTTCAAAATTTGCCACGGAAGAATTTCCTGAGGTTGCTATAAGTGCATTGATCCTGAAACCAAGGAAAGTATCATAATCTCTTTCAAAAAGATCATTCGCATTAAGCGCATCTGTACTCCCTATTGCATTTCCATCTTCATCTTTTTCCGCATCCGGGTTATAAATTTCAGAAACAACTACTGCATCATCAAGATACTCAGGCTTTAATCTCATGTGGTGATAAACCCCACCACCAAATGCGTACAAAGCAACCGCAGGTCCAATAGTTATACCGGAGCTACCCAGATTTACATTGCCATATACATACCAATAGTCATAGTAATTTTCAGTATTGTAAACCGGATTTTCTAGTGATGAATTTTTATAAGTACCGAAAATGGCTTCTATTTTACATCCTATTCCCATAGGAAGTCCTACTTCCAATAGTCCGTGAATTTGTTCCACTTCTGTTGTTTTCTCCCATTCCAATAAACCATGTAAGTAGATTTCAGAGAAATCCGCTTCAATTTCAATGCTTGTAAGGGAAACCCCTTCAAACGCAAATTCTCTTCCTCCTCCATGCTCTCTGGTAGAATAACTTGCATTTAATCTTAATCCGGCAGTGATAGAGAAACTATTGTTCTCCTCTGAATCCCCTTCAGAATCATCATCTGAATCATGATTTTGGTTGAGACTTAATGACAAATCGAATCCCAGGTAAAACCCATCAAGACCATCAGTGCTTCCCAGTTCAAAATCAGAAATACTTACAGGAAAACCTGATACTGATTTTTGAGGACTGGCAAAACCAAAATGTGCACATGAAATATATTGTCCTTCATCATTGCGCCTTGAAGATATCCACAGGCTATCAAATTCAATTCCTGTCATATTCATCTCAGGGATACTGCTTCTCCTGTCTTCATCGGCATTTTCATCCTCAATATTGATTTTCCCGTTTAGAATGCACCGGATATAAGCTCCATCATCATCCACCCCTAATCTTATATATGAATTGTCATAAAATTTCATGGTAGCTACCCAAACGGATACATTTATGGAATCTTCCACATTTACTTCCATAAAATAATTGCCTCTATCGGAGGAATGATCATCATGGCTACCACCGCTTCCTCCACTACTACCACTTCCGCTGCTGCTTCCTCCACTACCACCACCACTGCTGCTACTATGTGCATCCGGCAAATCCAAAACAACCCTGTAGTTCATCCACTGAC
>JALVEG010000622.1 GCA_027031145.1 Saprospiraceae bacterium
GTGGACAAGCAAATGAACAATTTTCAGACGGACTTTTCTTCTTTTTTTATGAAAAGAACAAAGTGAGTAACTACATTGTATTCCGCTAAATATTTTTACACCGGGTATTTATTTCATCAAACTGCAAATGGAAAACAGGCAGGGAATATTGAAATTTATTAAGGAGTAAAGCCGAAGCCATTTCGGCAGGATTACAAAGTTTATATGCAATTTTGCATATAATCCAAAATATATGAGTTTTCGCATATAATTCCAAATATATCCATTTTCGCATATAATCGAAAATATATGCGTTTTTGAATATATCAATACGGATGGCATAGTAAAAATTTGCGAAAGATAACTCTATATTGTATATTTGAGCCTATATTTAGAGTTATAACTGAAACAATGTTTACACGTTATAATAAAGCTATGATACGTTATGTCCAAATTTTTATAACATTTTTCTTATTTACTGCTTGCAACTTAAATGAGGAAGAGAAAATACCTGTGAAAGATACTTCGACAAATAATGACCAACTTTATAAACAAGAAAGAAAAAAATATCTTAATCAATATAATAAAATCATTGAAATCTTATCGTTAAAATACAACATCTCATACCCTATCACAAAAAACATAATAACTGAATACTTAAAAAAGTCTGATTTTGTATACGCCTACTATTATAAACATACTTTGCCAGATACAAATAAAATATCAATTGAATCTCCTTTATTAAAAAACGAAAAGGAAATTTTTAATTACTTTAATTATGACTCCTTATCACTTATCAAGTTTGGGGATTCTATCAGCACGCAAAATATTATAAATAAACAAATTGTTGGTCAAATTTTATTCGAATTTCTGTTACTTAAAAATTTAAAGGACGAAAATAATAAATTACAAGACATTGTAGATCATATTGATGAAATAGATTATAATATCCAAGATATAAATTCAGATTTATCTAATATTTTAGATAAAATAAACTCTAATTAATAATATTGTAAAAATGAGACTATCAATTAATCAAATAAAACAATCCTTGCAGGAAATTAAAAACAAAATTACAAGCTACCAATTAGATAATACAAAAATATCAAATTACAAATGGTATTTATTTGCATTTTTATTGCTTTATATTTTACTATCTTCAATTTTTAGTAAAACCGAATACAGATATAATCTTATTACTAACGGAAATGGCGGAATGTACCTAATTGATAAAAAAACAGGCACTATTTGGGAAAGGTATATGACATATGAAAAAACACTATATTACAACAAAGAGAACAATAAATATTATAAGAGCAAGTATGATAATGATTGGAATGAAATTGATTGGGATTATAAGTATGAATATTTTACAATAGACTGGATAAATATTGGAACACCTCCAAGAAAAGCTAAAAAGAAAGGACAAGTATTAACAACTAAAATCAGAAGAAGATTTCCAGAATAATGTTTACAAAAAAAACCGCCCACCCGGGCGGTTTTTATTGCTGAACAAACACAAAAACCCTATGGTTCCTATCAATAACCGTTTAGGTTGTAGCGGCCTTCGCGGTTGAAGTAATCCGCAATGCG
>JALVEG010000623.1 GCA_027031145.1 Saprospiraceae bacterium
AATCATAGAGATAATAGGGATGGAAATCCCCGTATATCCATTGATCAAAAAACATATCCAGGTTTTTTCCGGAAACATTGTTGCATATTTTTACAAAGTCTTCAGTGATTGCAACATCATATTTTTTATCACTTTGAGCGTATTCGTGCAAAATCTCAAAAAAAGTACTGTCTCCAACCACATGTCTGAGCATATTTAATACCCAAGATGCCTTGTTGTAGCTCAATGCACCGCTGAAAATCCTGCCGGATTGGGATACGTCTTCCACATATATGGTACCATGTCCAAGATATTTTTTGTTTTCCATATAGTCATGCAGAGCTTGTTCGCCTCCTTTATGTTCGGCCCAAAGGGCTTCGGTATATGTAGCAAAACCTTCATTGAGCCATATATGGTGAAAATCTTTGCAAGTAATCATATCACCCCACCATTGATGTCCCAATTCGTGAACCAAAAGATATTCATAGGGGCCCAAAACACTTGTTAAGGTTTGGTGTTCCATTCCTCCTCCCCATAAAAACTGGGCATTACCGTATTTTTCTTCGATAAATGGATATTTGCCATAGTAATCTGAAAGAGTTTGGAGCATTTCGGGAACTATCGCATATTTTGAATTGTCATTATCATAATCCGATGGGAAAATATACGATACAACAGGCATGGAGTCTGTTTGATATTTAAAAACATCTGTTCTTATTTTATATGGATGAATGGCAAGGGAGACCAAATATGAAGCAATAGGATACCTTTCTTTCCAATGATACCTGATTTTGGTAGAAAAAGTGTCTTGCCCAACAAGTAAGCCATTGGATGCAACAATTAAATCATTTGGAACCGATACTATCATATCTAAAGAATCAATTTTATCATCAGGAAGGTTTTTGCAGGGCCACCAATCACGAGAACCATAGGGTTCACTTAGCGTCCATATCATGGGAAGATTGTCTTGAGTATCAAAATGAAAAGTGGAACCCGGCTGTCCTGAATATTGGATTTTGATAGAAATTTTTTCGTTTTTAAAATAGGTTTTTTTTAGAAAAACCTTAAGAATGTTGTTTTTGTGTTGGAAAGATAAAGCATTGCTACCGGATGTTACCTTAGATACAAAAAGAGAAGAAATCAAATCAAAATCCAGTTCTTTCAAATTGTCGATATTACTTGTACAGTTGATAGTGGTATTGGCTGAAATGCTTTTTGAAGAAGGGGAAATATCCATTTCTATTAAATAATATTCAAGATTGAAATCATTTTGATTTCCGGTAGTTCTAAGTGAAATAGATTTATTTATAAAAGACATCCTGTTTTTTGAACAAAGCAAAGAAATATCACTTTGTGATTTTGCAGATAATGACAAAGTAAATAAGATTAATATAAAAATTTCTTTCATTAAAAATTTTCTTGTTTGTTAAGATTTAAAATCATTTGTAAAACTAACGAATAAATTTATTAATACCCTTATATTGTTGCTAAATATTATAAAATTAAAATTGAAATTAAGCGATAATTTATAGTTTATTTGGTATAAGTAGATTTATTAGTTTGCAACAATTTCCTAAATAAAAATCGTCTTG
>JALVEG010000624.1 GCA_027031145.1 Saprospiraceae bacterium
TATAAAGAATTTTACATAGATACTACGTTTTACAATCGATTATTTATAAAAGAAATAAATACTTCCGGTCATTATATCACCGGTACATTTGAGTATAGGGCGATTACGGAGGACAAAATAGATACCATATTGATTAATGACGGAGAGTTTGATTTTCATATTATAAACTGGTATCCTAAATAACAAAGAATTTTATATCAATAGTTCGTATATTTTTTTGCCACTAATACAACGAATATATTGAGTATCAACAAGTTACAATATAAATAATGTTATCGCATATTCATTTGATTTTCAGTAAATTACACAAATTTTTAACGAACTATTGTTATATAAAAATTAATATTATTTTCTAACAGGGAACAGCACCGGATCAGAAAGTCGATTTTCCCAAAGACCGGTACCATTCCGCAAAACGTTTCATTATGTTAACATTAAAAAACCTTTTTAATGATTAAAATGACACCACTTGTACGATTTACCCCTTATAAAACGGTAGTTTGACTACTTCTCCTTCCATTTTCTTTCTACCGAAATCGATTAATATTTCTGTTCCCGGTTCGATATAGTCCGTGTCTATATATGCCATTCCAACAGGAATATCAAGTGAAGGTGCAAATGTACCGGAAGTCACAACTCCTATTTCCTCTCCTTCTTTATTCAACACTTTGTATCCGTGACGGGGTATTCTTTTACCTTCCATTTTGAATCCTGTCAATTTTCGTTTAACTCCTTCTTTGAATTGTTTGATAAATAATTGCTTTGAAGGATATTCCGCTTCTTTTTTGAATTTTGTTATCCATTTCAATCCTGCTTCTATAGGTGAAGTAGTCTCATCTATATCATTACCATACAGACAATAGCCCATTTCAAGCCTTAATGTATCTCTTGCTCCCAGCCCTGCAGGAAGAATTCCGTATTCTTTACCTTTTTCAAATAAAGCATCCCATATCTGTTCCATCTTTTCATTCGGAATATAAAGTTCAAATCCTCCCGAACCTGTATAACCTGTTGCTGAAATAATAATACCTTCAACTCCTGCTACATCTCCGATTGTAAAATGATAAAATTTTATTGCAGACAGATCAACAGAAGTCAGTTTTTGTAACAGATCAATTGCTTTAGGTCCTTGAACAGCCAAAATTCCCATTTTATCCGATTCATCAGTAACTTTGGCATCAAATTTATTATGATCATTTACCCATTTCCAATCTTTTTCCAGGTTTGATGCATTGACAACCATCATAAATTTATCATCTGCCAGTCTGTAAACTATCAAATCATCAACTATACCGCCTGTTTCATTTGGCATGCATGTATATTGAGCTGCTCCCTGTTTTAGTTTGGACGCATCATTGGTGGTAATATGCTGTATCATATCCAATGCACCCGGTCCTTCGACTATAAATTCCCCCATGTGTGAAACGTCAAATACGCCTACATTCTTTCTGACATTTTCATGTTCCTCCTGAATAGTAGTCTGATAATGTACCGGCATAATATAACCTGCAAAAGGAACCATTTTAGCCCCCAATTCCACATGTTTATTATACAAAGGTGTTTTTTTGTTTTCCATTTTATTGTTTTTTTAATTTATCTTTAAATAATTTTCTAAATTTTAAAACTTTTGGTTCTATTACTATCCTGCAATATCCTTGATTGGGATTGTTGGCAAAATAATCTTGGTGATAGTCCTCGGCTAGATAAAAATTCTTATAAGGGCTGATTTCAGTAACTATGGGGTTGTCCCATATCTTTGTCGCAATATTGGCTTTTGATTCAATCGCTGATTTTTTCTGGTCTTCATTATGATAAAAGATAACAGAACGATATTGCGTTCCAACATCATTTCCCTGACGATTTAGCGTAGTAGGATCATGAGTTGTCCAAAACACTTCCAATAATTCATCATAAGATATTTGCTCCGGATCATAATATATCTGACATACTTCTGCATGTCCGGTTGTGCCCGTACATACAAGTTTGTAATCGGGATTTTCCACATTTCCGCCGCAATATCCGGGTACGACCTCTTCCACACCTTTTAATTCGCTGAAAATCGCTTCGACACACCAAAAACATCCGGCTCCGAAAGTAGCCGTATCCAAATTCTTCTTTTGATCCATAATCGCTGTTTTTTTATTTGTATTACCGGGAACGGTACAATTTGCAAAAGTAATACTAATAACTGAAAATAATATAAATATATATTTAATCAATTTCTTCAGATTTTTGATAATTTAATTTTAAAACCAATTTGTTCAAGGTTAATCCCTGAACTAATATTGAGAATAAAACAATAACATAGGTAATCGTAACGAATAAATCCCTGTGCATATTATCTGCAAGTGAAAGTGCCAGGGCAATAGAAATACCTCCACGCAATCCTCCCCAGGTCATTACAAGTCCAGTATGTTTTACAAACTGCAATTTTTTCTTAAAAAACATAATAGGAAAAAACAAAGAAATATATCTTGCAGCCAATACAAGCAATATTCCTATAATACCGATTGCTATATATTTTGTATTCCAGTCCAAAACAATCATTTCAAGTCCTATCATAACAAATAAAATTGCATTGAGAAACATATCCATTATCTCCCAAAATTTATCGATATATGCCTCCGTGATTTCCGACATGGTAGTATGCCGGACAGTATCATGACCAACTATCAATCCTGTGACGACCATTGCCAGGGGACCTGATGCATGAAATCGGTTGGCCAAAAGATAGCCACCCATTACGATTGCAATTGTAATCATCACTTCAACCGAATAATTGTCAATGGCTTTCATCATTAGATAAGCTACATAACCTAATACCAACCCTATCAGGATACCTCCTCCGACTTCTACACCAAGTAAATGCACAATCTCTCCTATTCCGGATTCATTTTCACCACCTTTTGCTATTTGGAATAAAGTAATAAAAACCACCACTGCTACTCCGTCATTAAACAGGGACTCTCCAACTATTTTCGCTTCCAGCTTTTCAGGTACTCCGGCTTGTTTCAGTATTCCAAGTACCGCAATGGGATCAGTAGGAGATATTAGCGATCCGAAAAGCAGGCAGTACAATAAATTCATATCATATCCCAGTAGGTGAAGAATAAAATACATAGCATACCCGACGATAAATGTAGATAACAAAACCCCAACTGTTGCAAATACCAAAATCGGATATCTCTGTATCTTCATCTGATCAAAATTGGTATGCATCGCACCGGCAAAAAGCAGAAAACTAAGCATTATATCAAGAAGTGCCGTTTTAAAATCCAGTTGTAATACAAATTTTTTCGCTACATCTATCAAAGAGGGGAAAAGACTTCCGAAGATAACAATACCCAAAGTAAATAATATAGTTATAAACATCAATCCAATAGTATCCGGGAGCTTAAAAAACTTTTCGTTTATAAAGCCGAATATTGCTGCCAAAACTATTAATAATGTAAGTATTGTTAAAAAATCCATATTGTTTTTTTATAATATTTGTGGTTTTACATATTTATTTTACCATAATGTCGCCTTTAACAGGGCTTTTTATACATCCAAATCACTTTCTGTCAAATAAATTTGACAGTCCAAGCCTTTCGTTTCAAAACAAAAAAACATCATTCCAACATCCCATACATTCTTCTTTTACCCAATTAATCTACATCAATCTAATTCAATCTTTTCAATCTTTTCAATCTTTTCAATCTTCTTATTTTGTCACTATTTTTGTTTGCTATCGCCACAAAAATACCGCCAAAATAACTATGAGGTTGTACTTTATCGGTGCTACCGTAATGTCGCCCCTCTGGGGCTTTTAATGAAAATTTCCCTTTACTCTTCCCTTAAATCACTTTCCCGATTAAAACACCACTTTTATTCTTCAAAAAATACCAAATATCAAATAAGAACAAACTAAACCAATCGGAGCTTTTACTTTCTTTCAAGTACATCCACTCCCCCCTTCTCTTCGTAAGGGAAGGGCTGAGGATGGGTTCTAAAAAACAAACTACATAACAAAAATCACCACCTATATCCTACCCTTGCACCACACTCCTCGCAAAAGGTCTCCCGACCTCTTTGCGAAACCGCCACTAAACACAAGCCCCAAAAAAAATCCTACAATCCTAAAAATCCTAATTCAGACAGTTAAGTACCTTCTTGATAAGCGAGTGTCTCTGGCCTCGCTTCTCCCACTTCAAAAATCTCAAATCGTTAATCGATATTCGACATTCTACACTTACTACATTATTCAATTATTCCTACATTCCATTATTCCCTGAATTTTTCCACCCCTCCGTTGTTCAACGGAGTGTTCCACCTTTGTCCCCCGCCAGCGGGGGATTAATTCTCGCTTCAAAAAACCTGCACTTTATCATCACCCTGCCTTTGCGGTTTACCCCGTTGGATAATATATCCTACGGGGTTTACCCCGTGAAATCAACGAAATATTTCACTGGGGGTTGCTACTTCCTCCTGTCGTTTTACGTAACGCAGTGGAGTAAAACTACAAGGGAGAGCACAGTGCTTTTGCGGATTGGTGAGGGGGTAGCTATGCTAAAAACTTCTAAACTATATCCTCTGTCAAATAAATTTGACAGTCCAACCTTACCGATTCAAAAAACATGAAACTTGGAACATCCATCATTCCAATATTCCAAAATCCACCTACTACCTTAATATCACCTCAATGAGTTTTTAAATGTTTTTAAAACCTATATTTTAAAAGAATATCTTTTTAATCTCATCTATCATATCCAATTTCTCCCAGGTGAAAAGTTCCACTTCCAATTCGATCTCTTCTTCATGTTTTGCTCCGTAGTCAAAACGTTTGAATTTCTTTTTGATCTTTTTATATTCTCTTCCGAAATGTCCGTATGATGCTGTTTCAAAATATATTGGATTTCGCAATTTTAATCTTTCTTCAAGTGTACCTGGTCTCAGATCATAGAACTCCTGTATTTTATCGGCTATTTCCTGATCTTTATACTTAGTCTTGTTTGTCCCAAATGTATTGACATAAATATTCACAGGCTCATTTATACCTATGGCATAAGACACCTGAATTAGAATTTCATCTGCAATGCCTGCTGCAACCATATTTTTAGCGATATGTCTTGCTGCATAAGCACCGGATCTGTCGACTTTGCTCGGGTCTTTACCTGAGAATGCACCTCCTCCGTGAGCTCCTTTTCCTCCATAAGTATCCACTATAATCTTTCTTCCTGTCAATCCGGTATCTCCATGGGGACCTCCAATTACAAATTTACCTGTCGGATTGACAAATAAATTATTTTCATAATCAAAATCATCAAATAATTTTTTATTTTTATCCGAAAGTCTGTTGATAACACGTGGAATGAGAATATTAATCACATCGGATTTTATTATCTTAAGCATCTCCGCAGTATTTCTATTGAACTCATCATGTTGCGTGGACACAACAAGCGTTTCAACCTTGATAGGTTTATTTTCATCTGAATATTTTATTGTTACCTGACTTTTGGAATCAGGTCTGAGGTATTTCATTTCTTTACCTTCTTTTCTGATATCTGCCAGTTCCACCATTAACAAATGAGCCATAAACAACGGTAATGGCATATAGGTATCGGTTTCATTTGAAGCATAACCGAACATCATTCCCTGATCTCCTGCACCTTGTTCTTCTTTGTTTATCCTGACAACTCCCCTTCTGATATCTTCAGACTGGTCATGGATGGAACTCAAAACTCCAAGAGATTTGTACGAGAAGAAATACTCATCTTTGGTATAACCAATTTTTTTTACTGTCTCTCTGATAACTTGCTGCAAATTGACATAGGTCTTAGTTTTAACTTCCCCTGCTACGACAACCTGCCCTGTCGTTACCAATGTTTCTACCGCTACTTTTGATTCGGGATCAAAAGCTAAAAAATTATCGAGAAGTGCATCTGAAATTTGGTCTGAGACTTTATCCGGATGTCCTTCGGAAACTGATTCTGATGAAAATAAATATGACATTTATAAATTCAATTTTAATTAAGTAATTGACAAAAATAACAAAAGTATAAGCAAATTAATGCAGTTTGATAAAAAATAAAATACAAATAAATTTTTTAACATATTTTTAACTCAAATAATATTTTGTTAAACCTTGATCAAAGCTTTTTCCAAATCTGTATTTTTTCCTATCAATTCAATAGCTTTTTGAACTTTCCAAGGAGTATGTCTATTGATCTTAACTTCGATTTTAGATATTTTTATCACTGAACTATAAGTATCCAACGGTGTATGAACCACCGGTATTTTATTATTTTCAACATATTCAATAGTATCAATATCACATTCTCCTTCTCCGGTAAGAACTATCCCCGCCAATGGACTATTATCAAGTTTTAGCATATATTCCATCATCTTGATCCTGTCTATTGCCTTACCTATCTGCTTTGTATCTGTCAATAACAACAGGTCTTCAGGATGTTTCATATTGTTGTAATCAATCATCGAACCGGAAATAATATTTGCAACCCTGTTATCAAGTTTATCTTGATTATAAAGAATTTCTCCTTTTATTTTCTTCGTTACTGTATCCATCAGGGGATATGCCAATGTTTTATCATAAGGAATAACACCGATCAATGGGATATTATTCATCTCCAACCATCTGCCTACATAA
>JALVEG010000625.1 GCA_027031145.1 Saprospiraceae bacterium
CTTCTATCAGTTTAAAACTTAATCCTCCATCATCTGAACGGGCTAATACACTTCGAGTCATATGATCGGTGGTATGATAAATATACATTTTATTATTAACCTCTATACCATCCAGGGGAACTTCAAAAGCTCCCTGAGATATACCGGGAATTGTAATAGGATTATAAAGTTTTGCAGATTTTGTAATAAACGTTAAATCTATCCCATCTTCAGGATTATTATCGGTCGTATATGCTATGGGATCTCTATCTACTCCAAAACCAATATCACCGGGAATATCTCCAAAAAGAAGATATGTCTTGTCTTTATATTGAAAAGGAACCCCAAGATCAGTGCCCCATATTTGATAATTACTAAAGGTTAAGTTATTGGTATTCTTTTTAAATTGTCTGTCATAATCCCCAACCAATTGTTCGATTTTCCGGGTACTGCCCTTTAAATAATAAATCTCTTGAGAATAAATGACAGTTTGAAAACAAAAACTTATAAAAACTAAAAGAGCAAAATATTTCATAGCAATATTTTATAGATAAATGTTGTGTTTCACAAAGATTTTGTTCTTTTTTTACCACATATTCACTTTCAACTAAACTACATTTTATTATTATACCAATATCAATCTTTCATCACTCCCCATTCTACAACGTAAAATCCGCTTCTGTCTAATGATTCAATTGTAGGTTTTGCAATATCCTTGAATTGATTTATTCCTTTTATAGAATAAAACAGGCGAAATACATTATCGGGTTCAACTGAAAACCGGAGACGATTGGTCTTTGCAATTATATCATTTGTCTGTGGGTATATCAAATAGTAGCTGCTTCCTTGCAATTTTGGTATCCAATAATCAGTAAAATCCTTGATCTCCCTTTCCGAAAAATTGTATGCTGACATATTTTCTTTGAAAAATGATGACAATTCTTCTTTTTTTATGCACCATCCTTGTGACCTTTGAAACAAATTGGGTTGCTTGCTTTCATAAAAAAGATAATTATATTGTCCGTCAATTTTTCCGTTTTTATCAATATTCACACACCATCCATCCCCATATTCAGGAATAGATTTGACAACTTTGCCTCCCAAGGGGAATTCAATATTCACGCATACATCCATTTTGTTTTCAGCATAAAGATAAATATTAGGTTTTAATACTAATATTTGATCATACACTAAAGATATCATAGTATCCGAATACATTTCATTGTATGCTATCAATTGAACTTTAAAAGGGAAATCGCCCTGAAATGTATGTTTTGGTTCTTCCTTTGTTGAAGTGGAGCCGTCTCCAAAATCCCAAATATAATCTGTTGCATTTACAGAACAATTGGTGAATTGAACTTCTCCGGTTTCAACTTCCGTTGGATCATACCTGAAGCATGCAGTTACAGGATCGTATTTTTTTTCTTTGGTACAACTAATAATTATAATTCCAAACAGAATAAGTAATACTTTTTTCATAACTTTTAATATATATTTCTCAAGTAACTACTCAGGTAGGGTGCTTTTGGAATGAAAAAAAGAGGTTTTTTCAACCAAAATGACTCTATGTGAGTAGTTACTTTTTCAATAATGTCTGTACGAAAACAGACAATTTACTATCAATTATTATAACGTAATTGAATATAAAAACGTTGGTTAATTCCTAATCACTTTTTTTACAACTTTTGTTTGACCAGTATTTATTTCGATCAAATAGATTCCTCTACCTGGAAATGTACTTGCCGGTATGATTATTTCCCTCATATTCGATTTGTATTTCTTTTCATATATTTTCTTACCAATAAGATTGTAAACAATGATGTTCCTAATATTGTCCGTAGAATTATCAGATGAAATATACAGATTGCCGCTAAAAGGATTGGGTTTGATAATGATATCCTCATAAGCCGGTTCTATATTTGCATTTGGCTTGGCAGTGAAATTGAATTTCAAAGGAGTGCTATTAAATTGTTCATCAGTAGCTTCTAGCCTCAAAGGATTTTTGTCAAAATAAATAAGTTGATCAATATCTTCAATATTATTGTTTTTGCTTGTTACTTTTACGGTATATGATACATTATTTAGTGTCCCTCTTTGCGACAAAGCAAGAATTCTTACTTCATTATTTAAAACAATATATTCATAATTTTTCAATTCTTGTCCCTGCTGATTATATACTTTTATACCTTCTACATTGTTGTTATCAAATTGCATACTTATTTGAAAACCATGAATAGGTTTATCCCCATTATATTGTATTTCAAATGAATGTACATTGGCTTCATTTCCTGTATTTACTATATCCAAAACAACAGTATCATTTGACAAGTAATTATTTCTGTATTCATTATTCAGGATATCAATGGTATCACAAAATATACTATAATTATGCGGATAACCTAAATCCAACTTTTTTATCAATGTGAATTCAATCGCTGTATCAGGAATATTTTCTATTTGCAAAGGGAAAAATGGTTTGGGGGTATCCAATTTTTTATCATAAGCCATCAAGAAATTATCAGCATTATCAGTCAACCCTAAAACATCCTGGTACATTATTACGATATCGGAAACAGACGCATTTAGATCGTTATTGACATCCATTGTAACTATATCACAAACAGGAAATTTTCTGTTTTCCAAAATATTTTTGGTTATAATGGTAATGTCTAATGTGGTTACTCCATTTATATAACTATCATCATCTACAAATTTTGAATAAATAGTATAAGGAAAGGGACGATTGGAAGTATCAACATATAAAGGGCAAATGTTAGAATTGTTACCATAAGCTTTCCAAGAGGTAACCGTATCTCCGTTAATGTCCAAAATGTAGCAATCCATCATATTGCACAAATAGTCGGGTATAGGAGCTAAATTGTTGCTTTTGAAATAGATAATCTCCGAAAGAGGTGCATCCGCTTGTTTTTTTGTTTTTCCGTAATCAGAATTGGTTTGAGCATATATCTTACCGGAAAAACTATTAAATAATAGGAGTAAAATAATAGTTGCATAGAAATAACGGAAATAATTAGAAGTTAACTTTTTCATATTCATAGGATTTAAATATTAAAAAACATGACTATAATAAAATAATCAATACGTAAAAGTATTATAAATAAATGAATTATGCAAGATTAAAATTAAATATAATCAAAGAAAATCTTAATCTATTCAGTATTTGAAATAAATATCTGAAAAATGAAAATTCATAAAATAATATATTGAAGTACTTAGGAAAACAAGAAAGCTAAATACATGCATTGTTTTGGAAAAAAATGATAAACATCTTTTATTTTTTATAATAAAGGAGATATTAAAACTTTTATACAATAAATATGTTTAATGTAAAATTAATATAAAATGAAAAAAGGCTTACGTTTAATATTCTCAACCCTACTGTCATTTCTTATAATGACGAATTCATACTCACAAAATTATGATAACAAATTCTTTCCAATAGGTATTTGGTCCATAAAAGGTGATTTCAGGTCTGTGGATGATCATTTATATGATAAATATAAAGCTGCTAAAAGCCATCGTGAACATTTTTCCGATTTACATTCAAGGGGATTCAATTCCATTTATATGTCTTTGGATCCTATTGTATATACATTAGATACCATCCTGGATATAGCACAAGAATATGACATGAAAGTTATTTCAAATTTAAGTAATTTGAATTATTTGATAAGCGGAAGCAATGATAATGATATAACAGGTGATGATATAAGAAAAGCTATATTGGATGATTCAATTTATTTGCTAAAAAGATCACCTGCCACTTTGGGGTATTATATATATGACGAACCTTTACCCGGATGGATAGATTTTGATATTCTTAAGCAAGCAAAAGATTCACTCATAAGCCTGACAAGCGGTAATCATCCCGTTTTGTCAAGTTGGAATGATGTTAGGCATATGGATTATATTGACAGTTATCTTGATTTAGATGTATTGATGGCTGATGCATATCCTTTTTCGGATTCTACCTCTGAAGGAAGTCTTGCTGATTATATGCCTGCATATTTTTCGAATTGGGGAGATCCTGATGATCCTTCAACAATAGGACCTGCTACTCCGGGATTTTCTGAATATATAGAAATGATAAGACAACAACAATGCAATACTAAAAACAGACCACTTTGGATGATATTTCAGTCATTTGGCGATGTAATCGAATATGATCCGGATGATTCTGAGGCTTCCTGGGCATTTTGGAGACAAGTGAAGCCAAAAGAAATAAGATTGCAAGTTTGGATTTCTGTCATGCAAGGAGCCAAAGGGTTATGGTATTTTCTATACGAATCCGAGTATCCCGGATTAATGGGAATGCTTGATTTGTCTGGACAACCAACAATCAGACTTGAAGAAGCTACTGCTGTTAATTCGCAAATCAATAAGATTAGTGACATATTACTAAAACTGCAGGTGATTGAAAATGCCAATCTCAGCATCTCAAGCGGAGAAGCAAGAATGCATTTAGACACTTCCTCTTCTTCAAATGATAATGTTTACATGATTTTGACAAATACAAATTATTATAATCAACAAAAAATCAATATCACTGTCGATAAATCTGAAATAGGATATCAAGTAAACAGCATTAGAGATAAAGTAAATGATATAATCATCCCTGTTAATGATAATGGAAACGAAATAAAGTTTACAGTGAACTTAGACAGGGCAGATGGTTCTCTTTATCAATTTTCATCAGAAATGCCAGATAAAATTGAAGAAACAGTTTCCAGTCATTCCAATTCAATCATTTATCCCAATCCTGCCGCTGAAATGATTTATTTTAAAACGGGATTTGGAATCACAAAAAAAGTCAGGATATTCAACCAATATGGTCAAAAAGTTTTTGATGTCAATACTTCTGCAAATCAACTCGATATATCCGGTTTGAATGAAGGCGTATATAATATTTTAATTACCATAAACAACAGGCTTATAAGAGAAAGATTTGTAGTAAGCAGATAGAAAAAGCTTTTCAGACTTTTCTATTTTTTAAATATAAGTTTTAGTATTATTAAGAATTCAAAAATCGTTATAATTCTGTCAGGGACAACATTATGTTCCTTCTTTTTGGTATTGGCTTGTCCGGGTTAGGAATATTCAACAGTTTTTATGGGATTCCATGATGCACTAATATTGAACATCAAAATATCCATTTGTCAAACGAACAGTATCATTTGAAGAACATTTATCACAAATAGCTCTTAATTCAACATTGCCGGTAATATTATTTTATAATATATATATAAATGTATATTAATAATGTCTTAATTTTCCATAATATCATATTTTTTTACAAATAGTTTTTATATCAGAAGCAAACTTCTAATTTTGAAAAAAATTAAATATTTTCTATATGAAATTAACTTTAACTTTAATAGCGGAATTTATAATTTTCGGAGCAATATTGTTTTTTACTCAGGGACATAGATTAGCAGAGGGTACTTATAATTATAAGAAAGAAATATCAACTGTTATTAATACTAAAAATATAACTCCCGGCAATTATCCTTCTCCAAATACGGGTTGCCTCGCTGCTAAATGTCACCACGGTATAGAACCTATCAGGGATATGAACTCAAAGATGATGAAAGAGATTATCAAAGAGGGGAAAAAACACGGAGACCCCAATGGTTGTACCGTTTGTCATTATGGAAATCCAAAAGAAGAAAACGATAAAGACAAAGCTCATAAAGACCTTATTGTTCATCCGGGTTCCATGACGGTTCTGGACAAGACCTGCGGTAAATGTCATGATGAACACCAGTATGCAATGCATCGCAACCTGATGCAAACGGAAGCCGGCAAAATACAAGGAGCTACATGGGGTTGGGGTGCAAAAACAGGTTACAAAGCTGTTTACGGCAATTATGATATAGAAGATACGGATGGGAAAGATCCGTTATTCGGAACAGAGAGTTATAAAAAATATATGCACAAATTGATGAAGAAATATCCGGATAATTTTCCAAAATCACTTATAAAATTACCTGAACCTCCTGATAATACCAGACTTAAACAACATCCTGAAGAGGCAGTATTTACTTACCTTCGCCAGGAATGTCTCAGATGTCATGTCGGTGTAAGGGGAAAACAAAGAAGGGGAGATTACAGAGGAATGGGATGCGCATCCTGCCATATACCGTATTCAAATGAAGGCCTTTATGAGGGAAATGATAAAACCATCCCAAAAGATAAGCCGGGACATTTATTGGTGCATAGTATTCAATCCTCCAGAAAAACAAAAGTTACTGTTAACGGACTGACATATTCCGGTATCCCCAGTGAAACCTGTACTACATGCCACAACAGAGGAAAAAGAATCGGAGTTTCATATCTCGGACTTATGGAATCTTCGTATGATACTCCATGGAATGAAGATGGATCTTCCCAGACAAAATTGCATGGAAAACGCTATCATTATATCAAAGACGATGCACACCACAATATAAAAAGCAGGGATGGAAATCCCAAAGGAGGCCTTTTGTGTCAAGACTGCCATACTACCACGTCAGTTCATGGAAATGGCAATATCAGCACTTCGACTCTTGGTGAAGTGGAAGTGGAATGCCAGGATTGTCATGGTATTCCTGACAAATACCCTTGGG
>JALVEG010000626.1 GCA_027031145.1 Saprospiraceae bacterium
AATCGGTAAATTGAAAAGAAATCCACGGATCACTATTCCTATTTTCGGGAATGGAGATATCGATTCACCGCAAAAAGCATTGGAATATAAAACAAAATACGGTGTTGACGGATTAATGATCGGCAGAGCTACAATCGGTAATCCATGGTTATTCAGGGAAATCAAACATTATTTTTCTACAGGGCAACTTATGGCTCCTCCTACAATTGAAGAAAGGGTTGCTGCAGTAAAAAAACATCTTCTTTACGGAATAGAATGGAAAGGAGAAAAACTGGGCATATTGGAAATGAGAAAACATTACTCCAATTATTTTAAAGGTCTCAGAAATATAAAACATTACAGAATGAAACTTGTTACGGAATTGGATGTTAAAAACATATTGAACATTTTGGATGAAATAAGTGAAAACTACAAAGAAATTGATTAGTGCTAATGATACAATACAATACAAAAGAAAAGATAATACTGGATGCAATTTACAAAGCCTCAAATGACATGGGGATAGATTCATATCTTATTGGTGGGTATGTAAGGGATAAAATATTGAACAGAAAAGTTGAAGATATAGATGTTGTTTGCATAGGTGACGGAATATCTTTGGCAAAAAAAACTGCTGATTATTTAGGGTTAAAAAACGGAGTAACGGTTTTTAAGAGATTTGGAACTGCTATGATCAAATATAAGGGACTGGAAGTAGAATTTGTCGGAGCAAGAAAGGAATCTTATAATTTTGACAGTAGAAAACCTGTAGTAAAACCGGGAACTTTTATGGATGATCTGAAAAGAAGGGATTTTACCATAAATACACTTGCAATAAGTTTTAAAGATAAATCATTTGATAAAATAATTGATAACTTTAATGGACTTAAACATCTCGAAGAGGAATTAATAAAGACCCCGCTTGATCCTGATAAAACTTTTTCAGATGATCCATTGAGAATGATGAGAGCGATCAGGTTTGCCACTCAGCTGAACTTTAAAATAGAAGAAAACACTTCTGAATCTATTAAGAAAAATAAGGAAAGGATAAAAATTGTTTCAGTTGAAAGGATAAGCACAGAATTGCAAAAAATTGTAGCATCAAAAAAACCTTCAATCGGGTTTAAATTTCTTTTTGATTCCGGACTTCTTAAAATTATTTTTCCCGAAATGGCTCAATTGTACGGAGTTGATACTATCGACGGCAAATCCCATAAAGATAATTTTTATCATACAATTCAGGTTTTAGATAATGTCGCAGCAAAAACAGATAATATTTGGCTCAGATGGGCTGCTATAATGCATGATATCGCTAAACCAAAAACAAAAAAATTCACCGAAAAAGAAGGATGGACTTTTCATGGACATGAAATAGTCGGTTATCATATGACATATCATATTTTCAAAAGGATGAGACTTCCCCTTGACAATCACATGAAATTTGTTCAAAAACTAGTTAAACTTCATCTTCGTCCAATGGCTTTGGTAAAAGAAGAGGTTACAGATAGTGCTATCAGGCGTTTACTTTATGAAGCCGGAAATGACATTGATGCCTTGATGTTGCTGGCAAAAGCAGATATTACTTCCAAGAATGAAAGAAAAATCAAGACTTTCCTCAAAAACTATGATAAAGTTATAGAAAAACTTAAAGAAGTGGAGGAAAAGGATAAACTGAGAAACTGGCAACCGCCAATAACCGGAGAAGAAATAATGAAAACATTTGATCTTAAACCGTCAAAAACCGTTGGAATTATAAAAACTGAGATCAGAGAAGCTATTCTGGACGGAAAAATCTCAAATGATCCTAAGGAAGCATATGATTATATGATTGATGTCGGAGCAAAAATGGGATTGAAACCGGTGGTTTGAAGTTTACGCATATTACCGGATACTACCAATTATATAGTGCCTGCACAAAAACATATCAATCAGTTTCTTAAAAATATGAATAATCAGATTTTTATTTATTAATTTGCAAAAAACATCCGGATATATGATTTTAACACAAAATGATATTTTTGCAATTTACAGACTTCCCCATTCAGACAACCGAATTATTATAATTCAAAATTCCAAAGAGAATATATTATTTAATGAAAATTCATTTAATAAAAAAGGCTTTGTTTTTTATCCTTTTTCGACTGAAAACCACCCTGCAATATTTATAAATGCCGATGAAATTCATATTAATAAAAATTTTGATTTAAGAATAGAAAACATTAACAATTCAATTGATATCACCAAAAGAGAATATTTAAAAAAAATTAAATTTTTTGTTGAAGAAATAAAAAACGGTTATAGAAAAATAGTTCTTTCAAGGACCAAGTCCCTGAAAAAAGACAGTTTTGACCTGTTTCGACTATTTATAGAACTGGATAACAGTTATTCCAACGCAATGATCTTTTTAATAAATCATCCTCTGGCGGGCACCTGGATGGGAGCCACACCCGAAATATTAATTGAAAAAAATGATTATTCCCTTAAAACAATGGCATTGGCAGGTACTCAATTCGTATCAGATCCTGATTCTGTAACCTGGGAACACAAAGAACTGGACGAACAGAAAGCCGTGATGGAATTTATTGAAGATATTTTATCAAAAAACAAAATTCAATTTAGCAGTGAAGGTCCGGTAACTAAAATCGCAGCAAAAAACACTGATGGTTATTTAGTTCATTTAGCTACGTATTATCAAACAAAACAAATTAAAGATTTTTATAATATAATAATGGAATTACATCCGACTCCTGCTGTTTCAGGGCTTCCAAAAGAGAAAGCGATCAAATATATTTTAGAAAACGAAGGATATGATCGTAAATATTATACAGGATTCTTAGGTCCTGTCAATATAGAAGAAAGCAATACAGCAGAATTATTTGTAAATCTAAGAAGTATGGAAATTTTCAAAAACAAATTTTTACTTTATCTAGGTGGAGGATTAAACAAAGATTCTATTCCCATAAAGGAATGGGAAGAAACCGAAAACAAGTCAAAGACATTGGTTCAAATTATTGAAAGCCTGCATAAAAAAATCAAGTTTCCTATGCAGGAAACCTGATTTTTAGTTTTATTCTAAAGCTGTTTTATAAAAATATAAACTTATGAATAAAACAAATATGAAAAACTCTACTCTTTATTTTAATTCAAAGTTACTATATTAAACAATAAAATTCAACTTATTAACATATTTTAACACAAATCGGGGATAATTTAAATAAATTATCTAATCAAAGTAACAGATCCTCTATATAAAATTTTCCTTTTATCCATAAATACAACTTCTACAAGATAAACATAAACGCCCGGATTCACCCTTTTCCCTTTGTATCTACCATCCCATGAAACCGTATTTGCAGCAGAAGGATTTAAATTTTGTTCAAAATACATCAATTCACCCCAACGGTTATAAATTTTTAAATAATTAATTCTTTTGACACCTTTACCAATAGTCAATCTGAATTCATCATTCAAACCATCACCATCAGGAGTAAAAATATTAGGAATATAAACATTTCGTGAAGTATTAACAATGATATATAATGCTCCGGTAGAAGTACATCCGTTTTCATCGATAACAGTTGCATATATAGTATCATTGGCATACCCTTCTATTTCTACATCCGTTTTCAGATCATTAAGAAAATGAAATTTAAAATTGATAGAATCAATATCCCAAATAACCTGAGTAATATTTGTATTTGTATTTAGATGAATAGTTTTAGGATCACCAAGATCCAATTCAATTTCATCCCCAAGATCAACTATAATTTCTTCCGGTTGAGAAACTAATATTTCCTGCTCCGATTTACAACCTTCCGCATCAAAAACCGAAACCAAATACGGTTGATCACTGGCATAAACCAGTTTGCATGAATCAACAGGTAAAATTGCTCCTCCATTTATACTAAATGTAAAATCAGGACCGGCACCACCATAGACCGTATCAATGTATATACATGTCGGATCACCAAAGCAAAGTATTTCCTGTGCCTGAGCTGCTTTGAAAACAATCGGTTGTTGACCTTTAACTTCATAACTTACATAATCCGAACATCCTTTGTGGTCCGAAACAGTGACAGTATAAATCCCCTGAGCCAAATTAGCGGCTACTTTTGTATCAGAAACATCAGGACTCCAGTTGAAAGTATATGGACCATCTGTATTTCCACCGGTATAATTAACAGAAATCTGTCCCGAATTCAATCCTGAACAATTAACATCTTTGGTATTTGCAGAATCTATTGATACTACAAGTTCTTCCGGTTGACTTAATACAATAGAATCCGTAATAGTGCACAAATTCGCATCAGTTATCTCAATATGGAATGTATCGGCACACATATCAACTGCAACTGCACCTGTTTGACCTGTTTCCTGCCATTTATAGAAATATGCAGCACTATTTCCTCCTTTTGCTTTCACAATAATACTTCCGTCGCAATCACCATAACAGGAAGGTTGTATTGTTTTTGTCTCTAAAAGATCAAGAGTAAGTTTTTCCGGAATTCCTATTTCAAATGAATCTGATTTGGTGCAAGAATTGCCGTTTATCGTATTATAATAAACAGATAAATAATTTTTACCTCCGGGTAAATCTTTGAATGAAACGATATTTCCTGCCTTATTGGTTCCGTTATCCAATTCAAACACATAATATCCGGAAGTATTATTTCCTCCGGAAGCCTGAATAATAACACTTCCGTCACTATGCTGTCCGTCATTGCAGGAAATTCCCTGTACATCAAGAATATTTATTTCAATGGGATCCGCTCCCGGTACTTCTATTGAATCTATCGAAGTACAGTCCGAATCATCCGAAATCGTAACAATATAAATACCGGCAGGTACATCGCTAATGCATTTCCCTGACAAACCATTGCTCCATTGATATGTATAACCTGTTCCTCCTCCATCGATATTAATGCATACCGAACCTCCAAGTCCACCTGTTTCTCCGGGGCCACACTCCGCTGGCGTTGCCTGGGTAGTATATGTAAACGGATGTGGCTCGGGGATAACAATAGTATCAATGACTGTACACTTATCATCTTTCAATGTTACAATATAAATCCCAGCTCCTACATTGGATAATACATTGGTATTGCTTCCCAAATCTATACCGAGAGTATCTGTCCATTTATAAATAATAGGCCCGTGATCACTGGAGGCTTCTACAACAATATCTGTTGTGGCAGTTGCATCACAACCTAATAAATCATATTTAACAGTATCTATATTTAGCAATCCCGGTGCTTTCACAATATCAAAAACGACAGTAGTATCACATCCATTTGCATCTGAAATATCAACTGAATATGTTCCTTCTGCCAAATCATAATACACATGATTTGAACCGTTTACCGTTACGGGATTTTGTCCTATTCCTGTTAAAACATACGGTTTAGTCCCTCCGTTAATACTAAAATTGGCATAAGCAAGCTGGGTATCATCACAACCTACATCTCCTTTCTGGATATTCACACCTATCGGAGGAGGATCAAACAATCTAACGGTATCATACTCAAAACATCCTGTGGATTTCTCAAAAATTCTAACAATATATCTTCCGCTGCCAATGTTACTCAAAATAAACCTGTCTGTCCCCAATGTTTGGACATCGCTATAAGGCGGATGAGGAAATACGGGAAATTCCAAATCAAAAGTATCATTAGGATAACCCAACAGATTGGCATCATAAGTTATCATACCGTTTTCTTCACCAAAGCAAGTAGGATCTTGTACCATAGAGCTTAAATTCATCGTATATTTTGCATTGATATAGACAGAATCCACTTCATCACACCAGGATTTTGATCCATAAACTCTAATATAATTCCAACCCGGGGAGGCATCATAAAATATACTGGTTGCAAGGGTCGTATCAGTAAAACTATTGTTTTCGCTTTGCCAAATAAATGTATAGTGATTACTAGTATCTTTATTGCTTCCCGATGCTGTTGCCAAAATCCGGCCGTCATTCAATCCCTTACATGATGCATCGTCAAGTATATCTATATCCAATTGCAATTTTGTAGTTGAAAGATTAATAAATGTGTCTGTTTTACAACCACTGTTTTTATCCACTATTGTTACACCATAGGCTCCATTTCCTAAATTTGTTATTGTATCCTTTTCAAAAATATTATTAGACCATTTTATATTGTATGGGTAAAAATCACTATCTTTTACTTTGACTATAATCTCGCCGTCAGATACTCCGAAACAACTAGGGGACTTAGCGATAATAGTATCAAATTGCAACGGTGGACTTGGAGTAACATAAATTCCATAACTTTGGGAATCGCCGGTAGCATCAGTAACTTCTATTGTATATGACCCGGGAAATAAATCTTTAACTATAGTTTCTGTCTTTTCATCGGAAATAATACCTGATTCAATAATTACTCCTACATTATCTTTTATTACATAAGAATAAGGTGGCACCCCATTATAGACTTTAAAGAAGATAGAAGATTCAGGAACATTCGATTCCGAACCGCAATGTGTCGCACTGATATACAATCCGTCAGGCGGATCAATACATATCAGTCCCGGTTCGGTATTCGGATAGAGATCATTATAATTACTATCAACACCAACAAACCTGGACATGGTAACCGGTG
>JALVEG010000627.1 GCA_027031145.1 Saprospiraceae bacterium
TGTTGCGTGTTGCGTGTTGCGTGTTGCGTGTTGCGTGTTGCCATCATTTTTCATTATTCCTTATTTACAGAACAAATATACCTAAAATAGTTGTATCCTCCAAATTATTTACGTAATAATTTTAAATCTTTAACATATTAAAATGTTTATTATTTTTTACTTACTTATTTCTATTTCAATATATAATTATATTTTTCATATAATAGATGCAAATAATGTTTTCAACGCTGCAACAAAAGGCAGAATGTTAATTTTTTAAAAGATAATACCGATGCTGTATTATATAATATTGTATCACTTAGAATGTATCTGTGGAGCTTTAGTGAGGTTTTGACATTATTATTATTTGCTTCGCCACAAAAATACCGCCAAATAATCCTAATGGTAGGTCATCGAGCGTTGTGCTGAGCGGCGCATCGAGTAGCGAAGCGTACCGAGATGTAATGAAGCATATCGAAGCATGCTTCTGGCGAAGACGAGGTGTATCGAGATGACCTGCATTCGTTATCGCTCATAAAAGACTACAATCCCACTTTATAGAGGGTTGCCTATATAATAGTTAAAAAAAACGAAGGTGCTGACGGAATGGAGATTGCCACGCTTCCGTCAGTCAGAGGACGGACAAGTCAGGGGAAGGACAAGCTCGCTGGCAAATTCGTAGCCATTTTTAACCAATAGTGATATTTTCTGGAGCTAATAAAAAGATTGTGGTAATTTTGAAACAGGATTCTGCGAGCGAAGCGTGGCAGTCTTTTTTCATAATAAGCGAATTTCTTCGACTTAGCATTTCGCATCTCAAAATTCTTCATTTTTAGTCGGCAAAGGCAATCCCTACATCAAAAAATGCACCGTCTTCTGTCAAATAAATTTGACAGTCCAAACATCCCGTTTCAAAACACTACACACCACCACAATCCTTCCCTTGCACCACCCTCCTCGCAAAAGCTTGCCCTGTAATGAAATGTACCAGGGGTTTCCCGACCTCTTTGCGAATCACCAGCAAAACTTCAAAAATACCGAACAACGAACACCGAAAATCGAACAAAACATCATTCCATCATTCCCTTTTCATACTCCGGCTTCAAAATCACTCCTTCCGATCGTGCTTTTGAGTCCTAAGTTTCCTTTATTTTACCGAAAATCCAATAAAACACTGAGCAAGGAACAACGAACATGAAACTTGAATCATGCAACATGAAACTTGAAACAACGATCAAAATCCCCGCTTCATTCAATCTAAATCAATCTACATCAATCTACATCAATCATTAATCCACTCATTCTCCCTTTTGTCAGATTCAAACTTTTTCCTGCTGTGCAGCAAGACTGATTCAGACAGTTTTACCTGCCTCTTTGTTTTTCTTTATATTTTTTTAATTGTCGTTTTAATGAATCTATGCCAACATCAGCTGCTGCCTCAAATGTCTTATCTACAGTACTCACAAATAATTTATCTCCCGGTACTTTTAATACGTACTCAACTATTTTGTCTTTAATTTGACCATTGCTTTCCAATTTCAACTTTACATCAAGATCAATCGCTCTATCATAATACTTATCAATCTTATTTGCCTTCTTCTCTATGTAATCCAACAATTTCGAATCTGCCTTAAAATGAATACTATCAATTTTTAAATTCATAATGGTATTTTTAAAGATTATTAAATTAATTAGCTTTCGGATGAGCTTTTTTATATGCTCTTTTCAATTTTTCTATAGAATTATGGGTGTAAATTTGAGTGGCACTAAGATTTGCATGTCCAAGCATCGTCTTGATGGCATTTAACTCAACATCCTCATCAGCCAAATGCGTGGCTATGCTATGTCTTAACACATGCGGGCTTTTCTTATCAACAGAACTAACCATGCTCAAATATTTCGTCACCACATTATAAACAAATTTAGGATATAGTTTGTTGCCCTTGTCTGTCAAAATAGTATAATTAAAACTATTATGTTCAAAAAAAGAATTACGAATATCCATATAAGTTTTTAATAATGAAATAACATCGTATGTTAAAGGAATTATCCTTTCTTTATTTCCCTTACCCAAAACTTTTACTGTTCCTGAGACATAATCAAAATCATAGTCTTTGAGATTGATCAATTCAGCTCTTCTCATCCCTGTATTATATAAAATACTTATAATCACTTTGTCCCTGTAACCATGAAAATCTTCAGAAAAAATCAGTTCATCAAGTAAAAAATCCATTTCTTTTTTCTGAACAACCGAAGGTAATCTTTTTCCTGTTTTAGGAGGTATTACTTTTTTAGTAGGATTAACATCAACTTTCCCTTCTCTTTTCAAGAAAAGAAAATATGTCCGCAGTGAAGAGAACTTTCTATTAATGGACTTTGGTTTTATATCATTTTGCATCAAATCTACCAACCAGGACCTGATCATATAATGATTAATGCTTTTTATATCATATACAGAATAACTGTTTTCAATATATTTATAAAACTGTTTAATATCGTTTTTATAGGATATAATTGTATTTGGAGAGTATCTTTTTTCGTAAACCAGGTAGTTGACAAATGATTCAATCATATATAATCATTATTTTCTCAAATATATAAATTTATCATGAGAAATACAAAAAATAGTGTCTTTTTTTTCAATTTTTAGACAATTTCTCAATTAAGGTATTCAAATCAAATGCCATTTCGATTTTAAAATTTCCGATTCCGATCCTTCTCAAAGAAGAAAGATAAGCCCCGCTATTGAGTTCTTTACCAAAATCATTGACCAACGATCTGATATAAGTTCCCTTTTGGCATTTTACCCTAAACTCAATTTCTGGTATCTCGACTTTTAAAAATTCAAATTCAAAAATTTCCACCTGCCTTTTTTTTATTTCAAAATCAATTCCTTTTCTGGCAAGTTTATAAGCAGATTTCCCTTCAATTTTCACTGCAGAGTACTTAGGCGGCACCTGTTCGATGATTCCAATAAATTTTCTTCTTATTTTTCCCAATAAATCATCATTAATATGTTCCGTCGGAAAATAATTGTCCGGTTCAAATTCAGAATCAAAACTTTGAGTTGTTGCTCCAAGTATCATTGACCCCGAATATTCTTTATCCATATCCTGATAAGTATTGATCAATTTTGTATCTTTTCCTATGGAAATAATCAATAATCCGGTTGCCAGAGGATCAAGTGTCCCTGCATGACCAACTTTTATTTTTTTTACTCCCAGCTTTTTTCTTAATGTAAATCTAATCTTATTCACAACATCAAAAGAAGTCCATTCCAATGGCTTATCCACTAAAATAGTAACACCACTGAGAAAATCAGCGTTTTGAAGTTCGTTAATATCACTTATTAACATTATAATAACAGTAATAATAAAGAAATACCGGCAACAGCAAAACAATAATATGCAAAATATCTCAATTTACTGTTTTTCACCAAAACAACCATCCATTTACATGCAAAGATACCGACAATAAATGCAGCAAGTCCTCCTGAAATCATAGTAATTGCAGAAATATCGGAGCTCACATATATTCCATCCATCATATCTTTAAACATTTTACCAAAAATCAAAGGTAAGACCATAATAAAAGAAAAGAAAGCTGCTCTTTCCTTTTTTATGCCGAGCAATACAGAAGTGGAAATCGTAGATCCTGATCTTGAAATCCCCGGTAATAAAGCAATTGCCTGAGCAACACCTATTATAAATGAATCCCAATAACCAACTTTTTTGTCTTTGTCTTTCGCAAAATCGGAGACCAATAATAAAAAACCGGTAATTATCAACATAAATGCAACAAATATTACTTTACCCTCAAATAGAGTTTCCAGTTTACTTTCTAAAAAATAGCCAATCAATCCGGCAGGAATCATTGAAATGATAATTTTCAATGCAAATTCTTTATCTTCATTCCATGTACTTGTAAATACCCCTTTCAACAGATCCCAAATCTCTTTTCTGAATACAAAAACAGTACTCAAAGCCGTAGCGATATGCAAAATCACAGACATAGTCAGACTTTCACTACCGACAAAATTGGTTCCCAGAAAATACTTAGCTAATTCAAGATGCCCGCTACTACTCACAGGCAAAAACTCTGTCAATCCCTGAATAATTCCAAGGATGATAGATTTAATTATTTCACTCATCTATTTATTTTTTGAAAATGGCATATATATTAAGGAACAGTCCAAGTAAAATAACAAGAGGTGCCAAATAAACCCTTCCGGCACTATATATCAGACTGTCGTCCCATACATCCGGTGAAGGCATATGTCCGCCTGACATTAAAAGGAATCCCAAAGCCATCAGGATTAATCCTGCAAAAACAATATAGTAATTCTGCTTTTTAAAAAGCATTTCTACTGTCTGAGTTTCCTTAACATTAATATGTTTTTTAGGTACAGCTCTTTTATTTGTAGATTTAGGTTGAGATTGTGTTGTTATTATTTTGGTTTTTCTTTTTTCAGACATATCTATATTTGTTTAAAATGCAAATATTATAAAAAGTATTGATATAACGGAATTATAGGGAAAATTATTTTAAAAATGATGTTTGTTTTATAGGTGCATATCATTATAATCATTTTCAATAGCAATCAACTTTCTTCCAATCTAATATTTCAAATTTATTATATTGCTTATTTTTATTGATAATTTCTACATGAATAAAATTTTTATTGTTATAAAGAGATATTTTTTTATAGCATATTCTTTTAATATCATCGTATTCAAAACCTTCCGGACATTTACAATACTTTAACTTTTTATCCCGGTAATCATGAATACAATCTTCTTCCTGATATATCCTACAATAAATAATACAATCATCAGGATCAGCAGATACGCAATTATCCGATTTCTTTTTAACCCATACAAACTTACTTTTGTTATTTGCTATATCAATAAATTCATTAAAAACAATATTTCCCTCATAAAAAGTATCTACCCGAAAATCATATTCACCAAATTTAATAATCCCTGTCGAAGTTGTCAAATCAAAACAACCGCCTTCCAAACAATCTTCAATAAATTCATTTTTTAGATTTTCCTGTTCTATAAAATCAACCCACATCTTTCTAAAATCCAATATATAACCTTTCAATTCTTTATTTTCTTTTATTTCTTTCAATAATCTTTTAATTTTTCTTTTATTGATCCTTTTATTTTTCTTCTCAGCCGGGATCATTTCTATTTGATTCAGATTATTATTAATTGAAGTATCTATTTCAGCAATTAACTCATCAAATAGTGAAATGCTTTTCATTGCATATAAAACATTAGGACTTTCAATATTTTGAGGTCCAAACAAATATATTGACTCAAATTCAGGTAAAACCATTATTTGGCTGTTTACCCCTGAGTTCAAAAAAATCACCAATATAATAAAAGAAATATATCTTATCATAATTTAATAATTTTACAAATTAATCAATCCTGTAAACCTTGTATTCCCCATTTTCAATAATAATAGGTTTATCCAAATTCACATCTTTATACTGCACCATATAATCTATTCCCTGTTCTTTAAATTTTTTTAATCTTTCTTTATCTATTCTCTTATAATTATCTTTTGCTACCTCAAAAAGATTCTTGCCGGATTTTCTGGTTTTGATATCAACTCCATAAATCTCTTTGATACGATCATACCATTCTCCCAAAGCATCCCGGCGGTGAACAACCGATTTGAAATCGATATAAGCACTTCTTTCCGAATAAAATTTGAATCCGGTAAATTCCATTGGATAAATAAAAACGGCATTTTTGTCTGAAATATTTTTTGCTTTCATTCCTATATCTTCTTCAGAGGACAAGTTCATACCATAAACCAATCTGTATGGCTTTTGCTTAAAAAAAGAGAAGCCGGACAAAACCAGAATCCATATTAATACAGTACCAAAACCAAAGGAAATCAATATTCCTTTATCAAATGCTTTAGTTTTAAAAAACGGAAATTCTTTTTCAAAATATTTCATTACCGCTATCAGCGAAAACAATTCAAGCCAAATTGTTGATTTAAACCATTGAGTACTTAATATCAAAGGTAATTTGAATAAAAATGCACCTGTCAGATAAACGATTATTCCCAAAATTATCACAAGACTTAGTTTTAATAAATTTTCCAGTCTATATATTATCATAAAATAAATTCCCAATACATACAAGATGATTTCGATATAATATGATCTCAAAGGAAAATACTGAGGAAAAAAATGGTGTGCATTTCTGAATTCGAATATCTCAAAATACTCTTTGTCGGTAACTCCGGGATTGTTCACTTCTTTCAACAAAACCACCAGGTAAATACCGGCAATCACAATATAAACTATAATCCCGATAAAAGTTTTTCTTTTTTGTTTATCAATATCTCCTGATAAATAATTTACAATTGCAGTTGCAATAAAAATAATAAACAATTGTGCTCCAACTGTTGGGTGCAATAATGTGGAAAAAATTATTAAAATAAAAGAATTGAATTTATTGTTTTTAAGAAAATAGTAAACAGCCCATACCCCAAAAACTTTAGCAACATAACTTGCTATAAACATATTATAAAACAGCTCGTTTCCACCAAGATTGAATTTATACAATGGTATCAAAAGGACTAATATT
>JALVEG010000628.1 GCA_027031145.1 Saprospiraceae bacterium
TGCTTTTGCGATAGCGGACTCTATCACAAACATACCTTGAGGTCCTCCGAAGCCCCTGAAAGCGGTATTTGGCGGTAGATTGGTTTTACAACTATACAAAGTGGCTTTTACATTCGGTATAAAATAGCTGTTTGTTGCATGAAAAAGTGTTCTTTCTGCAATTGCAGGCGAAAGATCGGCAGCGGCTCCGGCATTTTGGTAATATTCTGCCTCATAAGCTATGATCTTAAGGTTTTTATCCAATCCGATTTTGAATTGCGATTCGTAAGGATGTCTTTTCCCTGTCATTCTCATGTCGTCAATTCTCTCCAATATTAGTTTTACCGGCTTTTGAAGTATTGATGCAGCAAGTGCTGTCATAGCAGCCCAGGGAGTTCCCTGGTCTTCTTTTCCTCCGAAAGCTCCACCTAGCCTGATAACTTCAACTTCAATTTTATGCATCGGCAGTCCCAGTATTCTTGCAGTTATTTTTTGTACAGCAGTAGGTCCCTGTGTGGATGAAATGATCTTAATATTACCATTTTCCATAGGATAGGAATAAGCGCCTTGTGTTTCAAGGTAAAGATGTTCTTGTCCGTTGGAAAATGTTTCTCCTTCAAAAACGTAATCGCATTTATCAAAAGCATTTTTGGTATCTCCAAGAGAAAAAGTTCTGGGAGGACTGATAAATAATTTTTTCTCATAGGCTTCTTTTGCCGTAGTTACAACAGGCAATTCTTCAATTTTAATACGTATTAGCTTTTTAGCTTTTTTTGCAATGAAAAGAGATTCCGCAACGATAAGTGCTATGGGTTGTCCTGCATAATGAACTTCATTTTCCGCAAAAAGGGGTTCGTCCTGAATAATAGCTCCTATTTGATTTTCTCCGGGAATATCCTGATAAGTAAATATCTTTACAATGCCATCAAGTTTTTGAGCTTGGGAATAATCAATATCAATTATTTTTCCATGTGCAACAGGAGAATCAAATACAATTCCGTACAATGTCCCTTGTCGGATATTGACATCGTCTACAAACAGGGATTCACCTCTGACGTGTGTATATGAATCTTTATTTTTCATCAGGCAATAATTTTTTCAGAAAAAATCTCCATAAAATGGGCAAAAAACAACTGTTTTGCTAATAATTTTTTGTATTCAATAGTTCCTCTTATATCATTTATCGGAGATATTTCCGATTGTAAGACATTTCCGGCTTCATTTATTGTATTTGAAGAAATAGATTTTCCGATTAAAAAATCTCTTGTTTTGATCAGGTATTTTGGTATTGCTGCAACTCCACCGATTGAAATATGAACATCTTTTATTTTATCTTCTTCTATTTTCAGCGAAATAGCTGAATTCACACTTGCGATATCAAGATGGGTACGCTTGCTGACTTTCTCGAAATTGAAATAAGTATCTTTATCCGGCAAGTCAAATTCAATTTGATATATCAACTCATTTTTTTGCAGGTCAAATTTTTTATAATCAATAAAAAAATCTTTCAAATGAATAACACGAAGGTTATTATCATCATTTTTAATATGCAATTTGCTATTCAATGC
>JALVEG010000629.1 GCA_027031145.1 Saprospiraceae bacterium
AGTATTGTTAATCTACAAGGTCAAAAGATTAAAGAGTATATTGCCAATAAGGCGAAAAATAGCTTTAAAATAAATACTACAAGATTTGCATCAGGTATTTATTTTGTAAAATACATTTCTGATGCCGGCATACAAAGCGTCAAAAAATTAATAATTGATAAATAAAATTGACATTGACCTTCAGAGCTATCGCAGCCTTGAAGGTCTTTTTATTATTAAAACAAATACAAATATGAAAAGATTAATATTGATTTATTTTGTGATATGTTCATCTCTATCCGCTCAAAATAAAATGGATTATAAATGGGTAATGGGATTGAATCTTGTTGATATACGAGGTGGAGATATTATAGATTTTGGTAATCACAGATCAATTGATACGGGCTTTATAGCATTTGCTATGGGGAGAAACTGTGTAAATGTTTGTGATAAATACGGCAATCTGTTGATGTATTTCAATGGTTGCGCCATTGCAGATAAAACACATCATATAATGGAGAATGGAGATAGTATAAATTATGGAGCTTATTGGGATAAACATTGTACGGATAAATATAATAACGGATATGGACTTAATCAAAATTCATTAATATTACCTGATCCGGGTGATGAAAAAGGTTATTATTTGCTTCATAAAAGACAAGAACTATTTAAAGAACCATATCTGCATTTATGGACTCCCGGTATATCATATAGTTATGTAGATATGAGGGGCAATAGAGGGAAAGGGCATGTTGTAAAAAAGAATAAACTGATTTTCAAAACCAGAAATTTAGCACAAGGCTATATGACCGCATGCAAACACACAAACGGCAGGGATTGGTGGATAATACAAATAGAAAAAGATACAAATATATATTTTAAGATATTGCTGACAAAAGATACTATAATGGTAGTGGATTCGCAGAGATTGGCAGGAACATTTCCGGAAGGATATAGTCTTGGTCAAGCGGTATTTACACCCGATGGTAGCAAGTGGATAGCATTTAATCCGGTTGATAAGGTATTGATATATGATTTTGACAGAGCTACAGGAGAACTTAGCAATCTGCAAAGAGTAAACCCGCAAGATAGCGGTATATTTGTAGGAGTAGCGGTATCGCCAAATTCAAGGTTTGCATACTTATGTGCAAGATATGATCTTTATCAGATAGATTTATGGGCGGATGATATACAATCATCACTTGTTCTTATTGATCATATTGACGGATTTAGAGATCCTACCTTTTTAAGTACATTTAGTTTGGCACAACTCGGTCCCGATTGCAAGATTTATATAGTCAGCGGGAGTACAAACAATTATCTCCACGTTATCAATAAACCGAATGAAAAGGGTAAAGCCTGTGATTTCCGGCAGCACTCATTTTATCTTCCCAATCGAAACTATAACGGTTCACTTCCCAACTTTCCCCACTTTCGCATAGATGAGAATCAGATATGTGATAGTACATTGACGATGATACCGGGAGCATTTTGGATAGCAGATAAGATTGATGTCAGCATATATCCCAATCCTGTACGAGATAATATGACCTTGCGGT
>JALVEG010000630.1 GCA_027031145.1 Saprospiraceae bacterium
ATAAAATATCTATATCATAAATAGAACTTAAATATGTATTAGTTAAAAATCGAGGTCAGAGACACTCGATTATCATACAGGTCAGAGACACTCGATTATCGGTGTAGCGCAAGTCCCCAAATAATCAAAAAAATTATTTATAAAATTATTTATGAAAATAAAATTTTGTTAAAAAATAATTTTTTAACTTTGCACCACAATCTTCGGGGTGTAGCGCAGCCCGGTAGCGCGCTACGTTCGGGACGTAGAGGTCGAAGGTTCAAATCCTTTCACCCCGACTTTATTTTCTTCTTTTCTCTTGAAATATATATTTATTCTATATTTCAAGTTTTTATAAAGTTATTTCAAAATATTATTTGGCGTTGATTAAAATAATTGTATTTTCGCAATTATTTCATAAATAAAAAATTTAAATATATGACCTCACAAGATTATATCAAACTGGAAGAAAAATACGGCGCTCACAATTATCATCCGCTACCTGTTGTATTGAGCAGGGGAGAAGGTGTTTATGTATGGGATGTGGAAGGAAAAAGATATTATGACTTTTTATCCGCCTACAGCGCGGTAAATCAGGGACATAGTCATCCGAAAATTATCGAAGCACTTACAAAACAAGCGAAAAAATTGTCATTGACATCAAGAGCTTTCTATAACGATGTTTTGGGCGAATATGAGAAATATGTTACAGAATATTTCGGATATGATAAAGTTTTACCGATGAATACCGGAGCCGAAGGTGTGGAGACAGCAATGAAACTTGTTAGAAAATGGGGTTATAAAGTAAAAGGTATTGAAAAAAATAAAGCTAAGATCATTTTTGCAAAAGATAATTTTCACGGAAGAACGATTTCTGTGATCTCAGCATCAAATGATCCTGATGCGACCAATGATTTCGGTCCTTTTACTCCGGGAATTATAAGTATTCCATACAATAATTTACAGGCATTGGCAAAGGAACTTGAAGATAAAAATGTTGCTGCATTTATTGTTGAACCTATCCAGGGAGAAGCCGGAGTTATGGTTCCTGATGAGGGATATCTTGCTAAAGCATATCAGATGTGCAAAGATCATAACGTGTTGTTTGTAGCTGATGAGATCCAGACGGGTATAGCAAGAACAGGCAGAATGCTGGCAGTCGATTATGAAGGAATAAAACCGGATGTATTGATATTAGGAAAAGCTTTATCAGGTGGAGCCTATCCTGTTTCTGCCGTGTTGGCCGATGATGATGTTATGCTTACCATTAAACCTGGGGAACACGGTTCTACTTATGGCGGAAATCCTGTAGCTGCTAAAGTTGCAATTGCTGCATTAAAAGTGGTAAAAGATGAGAGACTTACTGAAAATGCCTTTAAAATGGGAGAAATATTAAGAAGAGAACTCAGGAATATCCATAGTGATATGATCACCAAAGTAAGGGGAAAAGGATTGCTTAATGCCATTGTGATAAAACCTAAAAACGGAATGGAAGCTTGGGATGTTTGTTTGAAATTAAGGGATAACGGATTATTGGCTAAACCTACACACGGCGATATAATAAGATTTGCTCCTCCATTGGTAATCAATGAAGAGCAATTGATGGAATGTGTGGATATTATAAAGAAAACATTCAAAGAGATAGAAGGGTAGAGGTAAGGTAGGACTCTCAAGCGCGTCAGCGATTGTGTCGCCGGTTTATATATCCTGCTTTATTGTTTATTTTCTTTTTTCAAAAACACTCTACCTGAGTAGTTACGGATCAAGCCGAAAAGTTGTGGGGTAGTATAAATTCTTAGTTTAGGTAGTTGTTAAAAGACATTATTCATTTTAGTGGCAAAAGGAGTTAAAATACGTTAAAAATGAATTACTGTTTGAGCTCTGACGAAGTCGAGCGAGTTTAATTCATTTAGTATTTTAGCTTCTTTTAGAGCGTTAAAAAATGAATACAGTCTTGATTTTTTTTGTTTCGTTTTTTGTATCAAGACAAAAAATGAAAATTCGGTTTATTGATTCAATATGGAAAATCATCTTTTAATTCCCCAACTTTTCATCTTAATCCAATAGTTACCTGAAGTATAAAAAAAGAGTCAAATCATAACGATTTGACTCTTTTTTAATAAACTATATCTCTTATGCTTCATAATCCTCTTCTTTATCGAAGAATTTTATATCATAATTTTCCAATTCTTTAAGAACAGGTTCATATATCAGTTTTGAAGTTGGAATAACTACTCCTGTCAAAGGTATCTTATCTGTTAATATCAACTTGGTAGCAATTCCAAGCGGTAATCCTACTGTCTTAGCCATAGCAGTATGGATATCATTATTTCCTTCGACTACAAGCGAAGATGTTATTAATTTTGTTTGGTCTTTTTTATTTTTATAGATGAATTCGTGCTGCATTACTATCATATCCTTATCATTTTCATCAAGGGATAGTTTTTCTTCCATTATCTTTTGGAGAATTTGCGCAGGGGTTACATTCTTCATATTTATAGGTGTTCTGTCAAATAGTCCCAGCCATCTCAGTTTGTACATATCAAAAGAGTCTTCATCCACATTTAGATATTCAGCAAACTTTTCTTCTACTGTTTTTGTCTTATGGTATTTTAAGAATGTATTTATAAAATCCCTGTTTGTAAGTTTTTCCGAATTTTCAACTATAAAAGAATCATCAGTAGCTCCGAGTTGTACAAGCAAATTCCATGTTTTACTAAATCCGGGTCTTCTTATGGTACCCCTGATCATTGTCGGTACATCATCCAAACCGTAAATAGATCTGTATTTAAGTGAATCCCGGTTGGGATAAACCTCAAATTCTCCATAATTGTCAACATAAATCCTTCTTATTCTGGTAAATAGCTTATGATAAGGGATATGCTTATACATATTTTGATCTATATACTGGGCAACTCCTTGTCCTGCTAAAACAACATTACGGGGATTCCATGTAAATTTATAATTCCATGGATTATTATCATATTTCGGAGCAACCAATCCACCTGTAGATGATTTAAATGCAGTAATCTCACCTCCGGCATCTTTTATGTTGTCAATAACTCTCATGGCTGACATATGATCTATCCCGGGATCAAGACCTATCTCATTGAGTATTAAGATCCCTTTTTCTTTTGCTTCTTCATTAAGGGCTTTTAGTTCGGCGGAAATGTATGATGCAGTCACCATATTTTTCCTATACCTGAGAGCTGAACGAACTATAAGATAATGAAATCTTGCGGGTAGCATAGAAACAATGATATCTGCTTTTTTTACCTCATTTGATCTTTGAGTATCATTAAAAACATCAAATTTAATCGATTTACCTCTTGGATGGCCATTTGTTTTTTTCTTAGCCATGTCCGGATCTATGTCTCCCACAACAACTTCCCAGTCATATTTTTCAGCTCTTTCCAATAAGTAGTTTATCAAGCAGGAAGTTGATAATCCTGCGCCTACTATTAATATTCGTTTCATTTATATTTATTTTTTTATTTAATATATTCTTCCATATATTCAAATTCAGGAGTAAATTTACCATTATGTAAAATCAAGGCTCTTTTAATAGGAGCAGGTAGCTTTAAATCCTCATAATTTTCTGAATAATCACATGTAACAATATCATTGACATGATCAAATAAAGCATCAGAAAAACCTATTGATGATTCTCTTGGAAGTTCACTGGGTAAAATATCAACTCCCATGATCGCAATTCCTTCCCCTTTAAAGCCATCCTGATGTTTTCCTGTTTTGGGATCAAATATGAAAACAGGATTCTCAATTGTTGTACAATCCGTAGTGCATTCAACAGAACCTTTAGGATCACATGTTATATCTCCAATTGCTATTAATTTATGATCTTTATTATAATTTTTCTTTAAATATTCATTAGTGATAAGCTTAGGATATCTTGTATCCCAATACATTGCATTGACCAAGACCGTCAATTTATCAATATATTGCTCAAAAGTTCCTCTGTATTTTTCAGGATGTTGATAATAATCCTGAAGTTCAAATTTATCAGTATTATTTTTTGGTTTTGCCAAATGATGTTCCTTAAATATAACTTTGTAAATCACATTGTCCGGTAAAGATTTGTCATTATCCAGTTCAAGTAGTTCATTAGGCGATATTTCTTTGCAAGGCAATAATGACAGTATTTCCTGAGCTCCGGTAGATACATTACCATAACCGGTGATGCCAATGACAACAGGAGTTAGTTCACCTGGTAAACCGTTTTTAACTATCTCCATTCCAACTTTTGAAATAGCTGTTTTGGCTTCATCAAGGGAATTATATTTATGTGATTGTTTTAAATGTTCAAACGGAGTACTGATCCCTTTTTCTTTAAGCCTCATTCCCAATGTCCACAAAGTATTGATCATACCGGCCAGACCTGCATATTTGCCAAAGAATATTGTTCTTCTTCCATGTTCGTCTCTTACTTTCTCATAATCGATAAGATTGACTTTTTGTTCCACCATTTTTTTAAGAGAAGGCATATTGTATGGTTGCCCTTTGATTGTATGGGAAAAGAAGATATAAGTATGATTTGGCCGGAATATATCCAAAGGCATTTCTTTTACTCCGAAAATAACCGGAATATCATTTACATTATCAACTATTTTTGCTCCTGCTGCTTTATATTCATCATCAGAAAAAATCCTTTTTTCAGAAGTTTCAACAAAAAATTCCAGTCCGTATTTTTTTGATAATTGTTCAACATGTTTAGGAATAATCGCAACTCTGCGTTCCATATTAAATCTGTCCTCATATCTTAAAGCAACTTTTTTATTCATAAGCAAATATTTAGTTTTTTTCAAGTGGCAAACATAATGAAAAAAAATATATTAATAAAATCTAATTGTTAATTGCTAAAAATTTGCACTATTTAGATTAGCTCTAATCGGATCTACACCATGTTGGTATTTTATAAATTGAAGCATTGATGATTTTACACCTATGAAAAAAGTATATGAACCTCCTTTAGGCTGCCAGCTAAAATTCATTTTCCAGCAATGCAGATCTCTTTCAAATCCGAAATCAGGATATTCGAATTTGAGATCTTTAAGGTTGTAATCCAGGTTGTTAACTCTGATTCTCCAATTCTTTGTGATAGGAATTGTACCCGATAACCTGATGGAATGAGTTGAAATATAAAAAGTATCAACATTGTTCTCATTATACCTCCAGGTCATATTCAGATTGTAATTTAGTCTGAAATCTTTTAAAATATCAAATAATTTATCATTATTGGAAGCAGTTTTATTTTTTGTTTTAGTTTCATTTCCTTTTTTAGAAAAAAGTTTAATAATATCTGAAAAACTTTTATTATAAACAGATATGTTTAAAGTGGATTTTTCGTGTCTTAACGGTAATTTCCGCTCTTCCCAAACAAATGTATTTAGCCTTCTGTTATCTACCTTTATGTATGGATCAAAAGTTCCCGAATATCTAAAGGAAATAAAATTTTTGAATAAGGAAAAATTGAATCCGGTACGAATCTGTGAAAAATTCAAACTATCTGCAGTGATATTGTAATTGCCGTTTATAGTGAAATTTTTGAGCAAAGGAATTTTCCTTAATGAAGAATCCTTTTTTGAAAATATTTTAGCTTCAAGAAGATTATTTATCGAATAGTTTAATATTAAATTGTTTTTTTGCGGTGTGGATGTCCCAAAAGGACCTGCATATTCAAAAATGCTGTATTCTTCTCTTTCGTTATATTCTTCTCTTGTATCCGTATCAACATACCTGTTGTATAATTTTGTTTCGTCAACAGGATTACCGCTGATACTTACCGAATAGGATATTTTGTGCTTGATTCCTCTCAACCAGCCTTTATTAAACAATATTTTTCCATATCTGTTTGTACTGATATTAATAGAAGGATTGATATGCCTGTATACTTTCCATTGTGAAATGGTATCTTTGATAATTGTTCCATAAATAGTATCATAAACAATCGTGCTATCCGCACTTAATCCGATCGAATCATATCTTGTTTCAGGATCAAGGTATTTGTTTATTGTTTTGAAATAATGTTTTTCATCATAGCTGAGATTGAAAGAAGCATTGAAATATTTTAATACGCGGAAAGTAGCATTGGTACCTACATGCTGTTTTATCCCGTATTTCATTTGTTTCAAAACTTCGGGAGTAAAAATAGTAGTATCCGTTGCATTTATCAGGTTTTTAGCAGCACCATTGTAGTTCAATGATATTTTTTCGTACCATTTCTCTTTACCTATTCTGTTTTTTTGTTTGAATGGATAAATGGTATTCATATTCAAAGTGATATTCGGCAATGTGAGATCAAACGATCTGGTTTGGTTGTTTTGAGAATGATTGAGAGCTACAGCCAAACTAAAAGGTGTGCCCGGAAGACTGTTTGTATATGAAAAATTTGACCTTGTTATGTTATTTATTTTATTATTGGCATCGGTATAAGCTTTGCGTTGAAATCCGTTTAATGAAAAATTTAGACTTCCTCCTAATTTTTGATAGGGATGAGCCTTTTGACTTTGGTTATGAGTAAGACTTATATTAAAAGCGGGTGATTTTA
>JALVEG010000631.1 GCA_027031145.1 Saprospiraceae bacterium
TCACCGGCCAGCAAGATATAACAGGTCTTACACTTTATGGCAAAGAAGTCCCCAAGGAGGAAGCACTGGAAGAGGCTCCAGTTCCAGATACGAATCCTGCCGTAACCAAAGATGGCTCCGGAAACGTGATAATAGTCTTTGAACACGGTCAGGAGCTTTGGTGGGGAATAGACAGAGGAGAAGGTTTTACCCAGTTTGGAAGGATTCCAGGGAGCACAGGGGGAAGTAATCCAGTTCTTGTATTTGCAAACAATCTGTTAAGCAGCGGTACAGAGCCTGGGCTATTTTGTGCCTGGGAATCAGGTGTATCTCCTTCAGTGATTAAGTGGTCAGTGGGGAACATCACACCAGATGGGATAGCCTGGAGTGAAGCAGAGGAGTACACCTCTGATGACGCCTCTGACTTTGAGCTTTCAGTAATTCCCGAAACAGGCCAAACTCTTCTCGTGTGGCTTCAGGCCAATCTTGGAATAGAAGATGACACTGACCTCTATTATGGATGGGTAAATATAGGAAGTCTTTTCCCGCAGTGGAGCAGAGAGTTTGATACAATGCTAGGAAATGATCAAGGAATTTATTCCTTTGGATGTAAAAATAAAGAGTTTTCAACAGGCACATCCATTCCAAAGTGGGTTCCAATAATTGGCGGAAAATACAGTTTTGATTTTTCAGGTTCTTTATGTGCCAAGGCCTCTGGATGTTCTGCAGAATTATCAGGTGGTTTGGAATTAACTGTTCATTTTTCAAAATTATTTTCATTAACGGGTAATGGCTCATTGATTACAACCTGGTTGCCTGACGATGAGTGCCTTTTATTTAGTATTTTTGACAAAGGAATTCTCCGTGGATCAGTTTCTAGTAATGACGTTTCCATACCAGTGTATAAATTTCATATCCCGATCCTGGGGGATTGCGAAGTGAATTTAACAGGTCATGGGAATGCCTCAGCCGATTTAATATGGTATTCGAATTTTCCAAAATGGCCTGATGAAAAAAGGTGTCACATTGAACTTGACCTAGGAGTTTTGGGAACTTTTACAACCGACTACGATATATTGAAAGGTGAGCTTTCTGGTGATGTCGATATGAATCTTGATTGCCAAAGGCCTGGCACTAATTCATTTACCTATTGTACTACTATCTACGGAGAAGTAGGAAGCGGCTGGATAAAATCTTTAAAAAAAGAAATAACATATAAGGTTGGAACTTCCTGTGAAAACGTCCAGTCCTTTGGCCCCTCATCAAGTCCTGGGAAGATATCCCACCTCAATAAACTCATTATTAGAAACTATGAAATCCATGCCATGGATAGCGATGAACCTTCAGTAGTTTTACAGATCACCTATGAAAAGGAACTCTTTGAGGGAACAGGAAATGTCTATGAAGGCACCCCTGTCCTTGGAGATATATCTAATGACCTTTACATGGACAGGCGTCCATCCCTTGCCATGGATTCTGAGGGTAACATAATCCTTGTGTGGGCCAAAGACTTTGATACAAGGTCTCTTGGATCAAAGGTCTATGCAATATACT
>JALVEG010000632.1 GCA_027031145.1 Saprospiraceae bacterium
TAAAATGCTTTGGATATTGATAAATAGCAGATAATCAAATATTTACTGATTGTGTTATATTTTTATTATTTTTTTATAAAATAAAAATTTTAAACAGATGAAAAAATTACTTTTATTAATTGCGGTTATTTCCATTTTCGGAAATATTTCCTGCAATAACGATTCAAAAGGAAATAACACGGAAAAAAGCTCTGTTAATCATCCTAAAAATATCCTTTTCATTGCAGTTGATGATCTCAAACCATTATTAGGTTGCTACGGTACACCATTGGTAAAAACACCCAATATTGACAAATTGGCTTCACAGGGTTTTGTTTTGAAAAATAATCATTGCCAACAAGCGGTCTGTGGTCCTTCACGTGCAAGTATTTTAACAGGTAAACGACCCGATTACACCAAAGTATGGGATCTGAAAACATTGATCAGAGATAAAAATCCCGATATTGTGACAATGCCTCAATATTTCAAGCAATTGGGATATCAGACTGCTGCTGTCGGGAAAGTATTCGATTACAGATCGGTTGATGAACTCAATGATTCTATTTCATGGACATACAGATACGATAATTTTAAACACAATAGTAAAATTGGTAAAGAATATGTCAAATCTAAAGAAAGAGTATCCTATGAAGTTACAAATGTACCGGATAGCATGACTGCCGATGGTGAGGTGGTAAGAAGAAGTACAAGATATTTAAGGAAATTTGCAAAGCAGGATAAACCTTTTTTCCTTGCAGTAGGATTTTATAAACCTCACTTGCCATTTGTTGTTCCTCAAAAATATTGGGATATGTATGATGGAAAAGTGAAATTGCCGGAATACAGAAAAGCCCCGGAAGGAGCTCCAAAATATGCCACTCAACCTAGTTGGGAACTAAGGGGCGGATATGTTGATATTCCCAAGGATTATGATGTGGAAATTCCTGATCAGAAACAATTAAATCTGATACATGGATATTATGCTTGTGTTTCATTTATTGATCAACAAATAGGAAACGTTTTGAATGAATTGGACAGATTGGGATTAAGGGAAAGTACTGTTATTGTATTGTGGGGTGATCACGGATGGCATCTTGGGGACCATGATATGTTTTGCAAACATACCAATTATGAACAAGCTACACGTTCTCCTTTGATTTTCTCTACTTATAAAGGTGAAACCGGTTCATCTGATTCTCCTACTGAATTTGTAGATGTATATCCGACCCTCTGTGATTTGGCAGGAGTTAAGACTCCAAATGATCTTGACGGGAAAAGTCTTGTTCCATTATTTGAAGGAAAGGTAAAGAAGATTAAAGATTATGCTGTCAGCCAATTTCCGCGGGAAGGGAATAAAATGGGCTATGCATTTCGTGATGAAAGATACAGATATGTTATTTGGGTAAAAGATCATTTTAATTCGGAAAAGCATTTTGATGAGTCCCTTATTGATGCGGAAGAACTATACGATTATAAAACAGATCCATTGGAGAAGAAAAACCTTGTATCTGAAAATAAATATTTGGAAATAACTTCAAAATTCAGGAAGGAGGCAAAAGCGTTTTTTAAGAAATTTGAAAAGAAATAAGCTGCGGACATACCGAATAATATATTTATTGACAAGGGAAATAAAAATTATGGGCTAGAAGGGTATGAAATTTTTGAATATATACTTCCTTTTTTAGCACCCATCCCCCCAGTTAAACATTTCATTAGTTTCACGGGGTAAACCAGCCCTTCCCTCAGCGAGGGAAGGGAGAAGTGGATGTGCTTAATCGTAAGGAAAAGCTACAATCGTTTTCTCTTGTTTTAACTGAAATGGTATTTTTTATGAAAAAGAAGTGGAGCTATTGTGGTTTACCCCGTGAAATCAACGAAGTATTTCACTGGGGGTTGCAACTTCCTCCCTTGTAAGGGAGGATTGAGGTGGGTTCTAAAAAAGCTATGAAAATATTATGATGCAAATATGGAGTTTTGATTTTATTTACACAAATTTTTAACTTGTGTAGTTACTATATAGTGACTGTCCGAAAACAGACAACTTTTAACCGAAATATGAATATAGGTTTCGTTATGATAAATCTTAATTTTTTTTTGCTAAAAGATGTGTCATAACGAAAGAAATAAGGACAGGGAGATGTTTTTATCATTTGGTTAGTCATATTGTAATCAAATTTGACAATAATTATACCTTTTTTGATAATTCAAGTGCTATTGTTTAATGATAGAATTAGTTATTTTGGGAAAATTATTAAATATTTTATAACAAAAACAAAAAAACGGATGAAAACTAAATTTTTTATTTTAATTGCTTTATCATTTTTGTTTATAAACCTTGGTCTCAGTCAGAGGCTGATAAAGGGGAAAGTGATAGACAAACAGACCAAAGAGCCTTTGATAGGTGCATCGGTTGTAATTCCCAATTTCAATAAAGGGACGATTACGGATATTGATGGAAAATTTGAATTGGAAATTCCGAAAGATGTTAAAAGGATCAAAGTATCGTATATCGGATACAAAAACAAAAATGTCGAAATATCAGCTGATAAAAATGATTATATTATCAGATTGATTTCAGGGGAAATGCTTGATGAGGTTGTAATAGTCGGGTATGGAAATATGAAAAAAAGTGATTTGACAGGATCGGTTACAAAATTGATCGAAGATGTTAAAACAGCAAGGCAGTATAGCGGAGTTGATGAATTGTTACAGGGGCGTATTGCCGGAGTTCAGGTATCTTCAAATGCAGGATCTCCAAATGGAGCGATAAGTGTTAGAATAAGGGGAACAAATAGTTTAAGAGGAAATAACGAACCGCTTTATGTGGTAGATGGTGTTATCATTAATTCTGCCGGAGAAGATGTCCTTGATGCATCAAACGATGCCAATGAAATCCAAACTGCACAGAACGGATTGACAGGTCTAAATCCACGTGATATAAAAAGTATTGAGATATTGAAAGATGCGTCTGCTACTGCAATTTATGGATCCAGAGGTGCAAATGGAGTTGTTTTAATCACTACCAAAGGTGGAACAGATACTGAAGGAAATGACAGGGTAAATGCTTATTCAACAACGTCATTCCATAATACAACTAAGAGAATAAATGTTTTGGATCCTCTTACTTTTGCAAAATATCAAAATGAATCAAATGCATATTTGGGCTTTGATCCGAGATATCAGATTGACGGTGACAATATTTATTCCATAAAATCTTATTCGGATACAAATGTTGTTACAAATCCATATCCGGCAAAACAAGTAGATTGGCAGGATGAGATTTATCATCAGGGAATAACATATAGCACAGGTTTTTCTATTGCAGGAAAGAAAAACAAGACCTCATATTATTTCTCTTCAGGTTATAACGATGTGAAAGGGATTGTTGAAACTACCAGGTTGAGGACAGGTGATTTGAGATTGAATTTGAATTCAAAAGTTTCACCGAGATTGACACTGGACAATAGAATAGCCTTAACATATCAACAGGGTACGTTTGCTCAGGCAGGAAGTAAATCAGGAGGTAACAGAAGTTTCACCAAGCAGGTTTTAACATACAGACCTCTTATTGATTCATTGGAAGAATCTGATGACAATGATCTTGAAATATCAAATCCTTATGCATGGCTTACTGATTTTGATGATATAATTAAGGAAACCAGAGTAAATGTTTCTACCTCACTGGAATATAAAATACTGAAAGGACTTAGTTATAAATTAAGAGGAGGAGCTGATTTTAGATTAAAAGACAGAAACAGATGGTATGGAACAAGTATTTTTAAAGGGGGCGTACAAAATGGTGTAGCCAATTATTCCGATTTGAACAGAAAATCATATACTTTAGATAATTTGCTTACTTATAACAGAACGTTTAATAAAGTACACAAATTGAACTCAGTTGTCGGGGTCACTTACGATGGTTCTAATAAATCTAATGAAATATTTGAAATCACTGATTTTCCTATTAAAACATTAAGATCATCAGCACCTCAGTTAGGGCAGGTAGTCACTCAGCCCAGAGCTATATTTAAGGAAGATGAAGCTATTTTTTCAGGTCTTGGCAGAATCAATTACAGTTATAGAAATAAGTATATTTTAACTGCAACTTTCAGGGCGGATAAATCATCAAAATTTACTAAAGGCAAACAATGGGGATATTTTCCTTCAATGGCATTTGCATGGAGATTGGGTGAAGAGGATTTCATAAAGAATCTTGATGTCTTTTACAATCTCAAATTGCGTTTGGGTTGGGGTGTGACAGGAAATCAGGCAATAAGACCTTATCAAACACTTTCTACTTATTTTACTGATTATTATGTTGATGCGGACGGAAACACCATTATCGGAAGTGCTCCCGCAAGAATTGCAAATCCTAATCTTACATGGGAATCAACTGAACAATATAATGCAGGTGCTGATATTTCCATACTTGATGGCAATTTAAGTCTTACTGTTGATGCATATTATAAACGAACAAAAGATTTATTGCAAAATATCAATTTGCCGACATCGACAGGTTTTAAATTTATGACTGTTAACAGGGGAGAACTTGAAAATAAAGGGTTGGAATTGTCTCTTGATGCAATTCTTTTTCATAAAAAAGATATGGATTTCTCAATGGGAAGTCATATAGCTTTCAATCGCAACAAAGTTATATCTCTGGGACTACCTGCATCAACGGTTTGGATTGACGGTAAAGAAAGAAGTGAAGTGTTTTATTATGGCAATACCGTTTCCACAGGAACATATTTCAAAGCTCCTGCAAATATTTTTATGGAAGGACAACCGATAGGAATGTTTTGGGGATATGAGACAAACGGTGTATATAAAGATGCTGAATCGGCTTCTGCCGGACCTACATACAAAGGAAATCCAAACCAAGCCGGTGATCTTGTTTTTGTAGATCAAAATGGAGATGGTAACATTGATTCGGATGACAGGACTTTTATCGGTAATCCAAACCCTGATTTTAATTATGGTTTTGATTTTTCATTCAGTTATAAGAGATTTTCGATAAAAGCATTATTTGACGGAGTATATGGAAATGATATTGCAAATGGTTATAATCTCGAATTGGGATTTGCAGAAGCTCAGTTTAAAAATATATTGACTGATGCTTACGAAAATGCCTGGAGACCTGAAAGTCCGGATAATTCCAGACCTAGAATTGGTTATGATCTGATGCATCAAGGATTTGTAGATCTTATCGTTGAAGACGGTAGCTATTTCAGATTGAATATTCTTACCTTATCTTATGATATTCCTGTGAAAAAATCTCTTATGAACAGTTTAAATGTTTACGTATCAGGACGTAACCTGTTCTATTTCACCAAATATTCCGGATATGAACCACAGGTTACCAGCTTTTTGTATGACGGAACAATAATGGGAGTTGACTGGGTAGGAACTCCGAATGTCAGGACTGTTTTGTTTGGAATCAATTTAGGATTTTAATTTATTATCAATAAAAAATATAGAAAATGAAAAATTATAAAATTTATTTATCCTTGATTTTAATATCATTCGTAGGGTTTTTCTCCTGCGAATTGAAAGAGGATCCGAATTTTTTAAGTTCTACCAATCTTTTTGAAGATGTAGATGGTGCTAATATAGCTCTTAATGGAGTTTACGGAGCAATGATCGATTATGGTTACTATGCTTCGGAATTTCATCATGCTTTAAATTGGACCTCCGGTATGTATAATTCAAACCGGGATGGAAGTTTGAAAGATATCGCTGCGTTGAATCCTTCTCCAAATGATAAATTTATTTCAAATCTTTGGGCGGGAATATACAGAACCATAAGCAGAGCAAACAATGTGATCAATCAACTTGAAGAAAAAGATCTCGGGAATCCCGGTAAAAGGGATGAGATTTTGGGCCAGGCTTTATTTATCCGTGCCCTTGCATATTTTGATTTGGTCAGGGTTTTTGGTAAAGCTCCACTGATAACAGATGCTATTAGTAGTGATGATCCGAGCACAGCTTTATCTTCATCGGACGAGATTTTTGCTCAAATAATTGAAGATGGGGAGAAAGCAGCAAATCTGATGGCGGATTTAGGGGATAATGAAAAAGGAAGACCTGCAAAATATGCTGCAAATATGCTAATGGCAAAAGTTTATATGTGGATGGCAGGAAATAAAACTGCCGCTGAAACAGATCTTTGGCAAAAAGCTTATGATCATGCTATTAAAGTTTATGGTAAATACGAATTGATGGATAATTTTGGTGATCTTTGGCAAGATGCAACAAGAAACAACAATAAAGAATCGATTTTTGAATTACAGGCTAATTTGGAAAATCCAATGAGATTGTTAAAGTATTGGACAGCATCCAAAGCTACTATCGGGGGTAATACATGGGCAAGATTTAAGCCGAATCTGGAAGTATATGACAGACATTTGGCAACTTATCCGGATGATCCCAGGATCAAATATACTTTTGTCACGGAATACAATAGGTATAAACCCAATGGAACATTTACTGTGAATAAAACATATCCTGCTTTTACAGCCAGGAATAATAAAGATAAAAGCTATCCTTACGGTTAC
>JALVEG010000633.1 GCA_027031145.1 Saprospiraceae bacterium
ATTATAACCCATTGCAATTGAGTTTTCCCCTTTTGCTTTAGGTTTAAATCCGGCAGCAAAGGAATATTTACCCAAGCTATCCGGTTGCCATGCATTACCGGAAATTTTACCGGTTCTGAATGCTGCTTTGCTTTTATCAAAGAAAAACATAGTGTCATTAGTTCCGGTTAATGATTCACTACCAAAAACAAAATCATCACTACCGTGATCTCCTGTATTACGAACCACACCGGATGCATTTTCAAACACTCCTTTGTCGGGGTCGGAAAGGTTCTGCCATGTTGTTCCATTATAAAACCAAAAAGAATTTGTATTTTCATCAAAAACCAATAATCCTGTTGCAGGATTGGTTATGGCTATTCGTTGTGCTGTCGTCATTCGTGGAATCAATATGCCTTTTGTAGTGCTTTTTACTTCCAACATTGCACTTTCATCAGGGTTTATAGTACCAATGCCAACGTTTTGACCATAAGATGTTATGGTAATTAGCATCAGAATGATTAGGTTGATAAATATAGATTTTAAAGTATTCATAATTAGGTGTTTTAGTTAAATAATGTGTTAATTCATCCATTTCGTGCGGACATTAATTATATTTTACCCGTTACTAAACATTAATACAATTCGGTTTATAGCTTTTCTTTATTATGATTATTTTTGAAAGAGCTATTATTATTTTAGGGATTGATATTAATAATTGCTCCGGATTGATTATTAAATGGGGCATTATCTCCAATGAATAATCCCTTTTCACCCGTATTACTTATATTAATAACTGCATTATTTTTATTGTAAAATGTAGCATTGTTATTATGGAAAATTCCATACATTCCAATTCCGGTATTCAAGTTAATGGTTCCATTATTGTTAAAAATACAGTTAACTCCAACATTGTTAATTCCATTATTAATAGTATTATTAATAGTAATCTCCCCATAATTCTCAACAGTTCCTCCATCATTATTAAAACCATGATTTTTTGAATTTTCTATCGTGAGAGAGGCATTGGACTCAATTGTTAACTCACCGTTGTTTATGAGATTGGAAGCCAGTGCATTAATTGTACTCTGTATAGTAACACTATCAGTAGATTCATCTATAATTACAGTGTCCCTGGCTATAGGTACTCTATTTTTACTCCAATTTGAGTTATTATTCCAATTCCCTGTTCCTCCAGTCCAAAAATTATTTCCAGGACAATCGTTTTCCACTTCTAATTTGCTATTGCAGCCGGTTGCATTATTACTGATAATTGCATATCCTCCATGATCAAGGTAATCACAAATGCTCTCGACTGCACAAGTAGATAATAAGGATGAATTTCTTATGTATAAGTTTGAAATAGAAGTATAATCAATATTATCCAAACCGTATAGATCACTTAAAAGATCATTATCATAGATATCTAGATTTCCATTAATAGAATTTAAATTCAAAAGTGCACTAATATCAGATAACTTATCATTTTTTTTCATAGATAGGTACCCGCCAATAGAAGTCAGATTATTTAGTCCATCTAAATTTATCAAATTATCATTATTATATATAGAAATACTATAAGTAACTGATTCAAGATTTATTAATCCATTGAGATTTGATAACAAATCATTGGAGGAAAGATCTAAAGTTCCGGGAATATTTGTTATTCCTTCTAATCCGTTGATATTTTCTAAAGCATCATTGTATTTAATTGAAATTCCAAAATCAGTTAAAGTACTTAGATTATGCAAAGAACTAATATCATTCAATACTTCATTATCCTGAATTGATAAACCCCCTATTGTTGTCAGGCTTGAAAGACCGGTTAAACTTAGCAGAGAGTTATTGTTCAAAAGAGTTAATCCATCTCAAATTATTTCCAATTGATCTAAACCTGATAAATCGGATAAAGTATTATTATAAGAAATCTCTAATTTTCCTCCAATACCGGTTAAAGAATCTAAACCTGATAAAGCAGATAAAGCATCATTATCATAAATTATTAAATCACCACTTAAACTATTAAGATTTGAAAAATCGGCTAATTGTTCTAATGAAGAATTATAATAAAGAGACATGTTATTTATATTAATAATATTTTCTAATCCGGATAAATTAATTAAATTATCATTGTTTGTAATACCCAATGTTGATACATTTTGAAGTGAAGATAAAGCAGTTAAATTATTTAAAACAGGATTATCTTTGATTGTTAGATTAGTACTTACCTGGATTAGAGAATTTAATCCGGTTAAGGATGTTAATGCATTATTTTTTTCTATGTTCAATTCAGATGTAATGTATTCTAAATTATCAAGACCATTCAAATTGATTAACCCGTCATTTTTAGATATTTTAACATATGAAACTGCATTATCTCCTTCCAGGCCAACCAGATTTACAAGTGAATCATTGTTTTCAATAATTATTTGATGAACTGATACGAGATTACTTAATGCATTGATATTTACGAGGGAACTATTGTTCTTTATTTTTAGTTCATTGACTATTTCATAAAGGTTTTCCAAACCAACAAGGTTAGACAAATTATCATTATCTATTATACTTAGACCACCATAAATATTTGTTACTTGCTCCAAATTATTTAATCCTGAAAGATTAGTAATTGCATCATTATTTTGGATTACTAAATCCTGAACAATGGAAAGTCCTTCAAGTCCCGATAAATTTGACAATGAATTATTATTTGATATTGTATATGAACCTGCATCAGATCCAATTGCACCCGATAAAGCGGAAATATCTAATAAATTATCATTTCCGGAAATAGTAAAACCACCTAATATACCACCATAATTTGATAAATTTGATAAACCGGACAAATCAATAAGTGCATCGTTATTGTATATGTATATCATATTAATTGTCCCAAATAAATTGGGTAAAGAATTCAGGGAGGAATTGTTTTTCAGAGATAATTCATTCAAGTCTGTTAAATTATCAAATTCATCCAGATTTGTTAATGAATCACAATTTTCAATTGATAATTTATTTAGGGATGAAACAGAAGTAAATCCAACTAAATCGCTAATGTTTTGATTATCCCATAAGCTTATGGATTCTACAATAGAAAGATTTCCAAATTCAGCAAGATTAGTAAGCCCTGAATTCCAATAAACATCTAAATTATGTTCAATTTCTGAAATGTTTTGTAAACCATCAAGATTGTTTAATAATGGATTTTTACCAATACGGAGTCGATCAACTTTTGTTATTGAACTCAAGCCCGATATATCAAAAATATCAGAATAGCCCGAAGAAGGTTGAATCTGCAACATTCCATCGATCTCAGTACAATCGGGATAAGTAGCAACAAAATCATCAACATCTGCCTGAGACTGAAGATATACATTACCGGTTGGACATTGCGCTATTAAATTATACGAAAAAATTTGAAGAAGAAGAAGTGCCAAAAAAATCAATATGTTTTTCATATCACAAAAAATTCAATTATATAAATAATATGTTTAAAGCAATAGCTCAAAAACAATATATTTATAAAATTAACCGGAAAAACTGCCTAATGCAAGAGCATATTCGTAATTGGTTGATTTCAATATGTAAAGTGAGAGAAAGTCACATTTGGATTTCCAAATTCAACTAATTATAAGTGATGTTCCAATTTTTTTAGAAATAATTTTCTTCTGTGTCTTGCGACATTTAAAGTCTTTCCATCTGACATAACAACATATCCTCCTTCTCCTCGAAAATATTGATTTATCTCATTTAAATTGATAATTGAAGAACTATGGATACGGAAGAAAAAGGAATATTCCTCCAATTTCTTTTCCATGTATTTTACTGTTTTTGAAATAAGAATAGGAGATTTGTTTTTAATTATAATATTCGAATAATTACCATCTCCTTTTACATATAAAATATCCTCAGCTTTGACTATTTCAAATCCTTTTAGTGTAGGTATTGATATGAATTTAAGCGGTTCGGAAAAGTTTCTTATTGAATTCAAAAGCTGAATTATTTGCCTATTATATCGTAACGGATCTCCGGAATTTAATGCAATTCTTTTTTTTGCTTTTTCACAAGCTGCTATCAGTTCTTGTCTGTCAATTGGTTTAAGGATATAATCTACTGCATTGACTTTAAATGCCTGAATGGCGAAATTGTCATAAGCAGTAGTAAATATTACTTCAAAATCTATATTATCCAATTCATTCAACATTTCAAAACCATCCATTTTTGGCATTGCAATATCTAAAAAAATAAGTTGAGGTTTATATTTTTCTATTGACTCTAAACCCAAAACTCCACTAAGACAAGTTCCCACAACATCTATATCAGGGCAATAACGTTTAATTGTTGTTTCGAGGGCGTCCAAACAATATTGTTCATCATCAATAATAAGTGCTTTTATCATAAAATAACCGTTTTATTCCTGATTACAGGTATTTTAATAGAAACTCTTGTCCCCGGATTTTCTTTTTCTTGTGGATTAAGGTCTTCAACAATAATTTCAGTATCAAAATTATATAATTTATTTAATATTTCCAATCTGGTTTTCGAGATACTCATTCCAAAAGATTTTTTCTTGCCACTAAATTCCGATTGATACTTTCTTGAATTTTTCATACCTATTCCATTATCAATAATTTCAAAACAAATATGATCTTTTTCCTTTGAAACAATAATTTGTAAAAACCCTTTTCCTTCTTTATGCATTAAACCATGCCAGATTGCATTTTCAACATAAGGCTGTATGGTCAATGGCAAAAGAAAAAAAGATTTCGGATCTATATCCTGAGAAACTGTAATACTAAAATCAAATTTATCTGCAAAACGCATTTGCTCCATTTCAATATATAATGTAAGTGTTTTTAATTCTTCTTCCAAAGAAATAATTTTTTCTTTGGAGATATTAAGAATCTGTCTTATAAGCCTGGAAAATTTAGTGAGAAAATCTGATGCTTCTTCTGTTTTATTCGACATGATAAAACTATTAATAGAATTGAGAGCATTGAATGTGAAATGGGGATTCATTTGTGCTTGCAGAGCCTGAAGCTTTAGCTCCGTTATTTGATTTTGAATTTGTGCTTTCTTTTTGATTGAAGAAATACGAAGTTTATAAATAAAATAGGCTAAGACAATAAGTAATATACCGGATAAAGACCAAAACCAGATAGTTTTGTAAAAATAAACTTTTCTATGGATAATTACAGGATTTGCAAAGATCCATTTACTTCCGGATTCACTAGCTCTGATTTTCAAATAGTATTTGCCTTTTGATAAATTTGAGTAATTGATATTCCGGGAAATCCCATTAGACATCCAACCATGATCAATACCTGTTAATTGATATTGATATTCCACATTATTGGTATCCAACGGATTGATCAAGCTAATACTTACAGATAATGAGTCATATTGGGGTGGTATAATCAAGGTGTCAGGAAATTTATTCTTATAGATCGAATATCTTTCAAAATCACCAAATGAAATACTATTAATAATTATTTTTTTTGACTCAGAAGGCTTGATGTTATCTTTATTAATTTTCATTTTATAAATACCATTCCAGTATGTACTCCACAATAAATCATTATTTTTATCTATTATCACAGTGTAAAAGTTTTTTCCTTTAACCAAAAGCCGGTTATTCAATAGTTGAATACTTTTATTTTTAAGATTTAAATAACCACAATACGGTACAGAACTAAAGAACAGTTTGTTATCAAAAACGACCATTCCATTAACAATATTTTCATCTAAAGCGTCATTTGAAGTATAAGGTTGGAAAACATATTTTTTCCACATTTTATTTTCCGGCTGGTATTCTAAAATACCACCACCCCAAGTAGCAAGAAAAATACTGTTTCCTACTATTTCTATTTGAGTAATAAGGTATTGCCGATGTTGAGGTCCTAAAAAATTCATGTTGCCAATATCCGTATGCATTTTCAAGGGATGCATGTGTCGTTTTAGTACTTGTGTTTTTGTATTAAATGAAAAAAGTCCGTTTATTCCACCTAACCATAATATAGAAGAATCTCCAGGATCTTTTTTAATCTCTCTAAATAATGATGGACTTAAATTATTATGCCGGTGCGGCGCAATATTGGTTTTAAACAATTGAAAATCATTTCTATTTATATTATATTTCACCAATCCTTTATGAGTTGCCATCCAGATGATTTCATTTTCGTCTTGATAAAATTTGTTAACCTTGATAATGGCATCTTGAATTTCAGGATTATTTTGTGATTTGAGTTTGTGAGCTTTAATATTAAATGGATCTAAAACTATTACTCCATTATGATCCGTTCCTATCCATATCTTTTTATCCGGAGTTTCATGAAGACTTCTAATCGAATTGAAAACTGTTGTTCTCAGACCATATACAGCCGGGTCTATCTTTTTTAGATCATAACCGTCATATACCCACAGCCCGCTATACTTTGTTCCAAACCAGATTAAGCCGGCATCCGTTTCCAATATTACTTCTGCAAGATCATTATGTAGTGAGTGATCTTTTGTGATTTCATTCCATATATATTCCTGAGCATTTCCTGATA
>JALVEG010000634.1 GCA_027031145.1 Saprospiraceae bacterium
TTGAAAGTGATTTTGAAAATGCAATTGCTTCTTGTGTTGTTCCTGAAGATCCGGGAGTGTATTTTGTAGAAGATGAAATAACGGTTAATACAACAATATCAGATGATCCTTTGGTTGAACTTCATTTAAATAATACAGCAAATACAAATATTAATGTTTATTGGGAACTTGAAAAACCGGATTTCAATCATTCATGGGAATCCCAGGTATGTGATAATTTCACATGTTACAGTGTTAATATAGATAAAAGTTCCGAAAAACATCCAAATACTATAAATGCAGGAGATACTTCTTTATGGACTATTCATGTATATTCTCATGATATTCCCGATACGGGATTGGTGGTTTTGAAAATATATGACGATAAGAATTTCACTAATTTATTGGATAGTTTGCCTATCACTTTGAATATTGCAAAACCTAATGCTACTATTGATATTTTCACAAATGATGCAATTGATATTTATCCGAATCCTGCTTCAGATATGATAAAAGTTAAATTTACTTTGAAAAAAGCTATGAATACAGAGGTGTTTATAACTGATAATTTGGGAAGAGTTGTTAAAAAAGTCGGTATGCAAAATAATATTTTAGATTATTCGGGAAATGTGGATATTTCTGATTTTGAGAAAGGAATTTACTTCTTGAATGTTAAAACCAAATACGGTACAAGAACTAAAAAGATCGTAAAGTTCTAAATGAATTTAAACTATCTTAAAAAATAAAAAAGGTGGCTTTATGCCGCCTTTTTTTGTTTTGATATTGAGATTTATTTAAATATTGTACCAAATATGAAGTTTCAAGAGAAGTGGAAAGAGAAAAAGCGAGAAGGTTTTGAGAAGACAGCGGGTTTGGACTTTCAAATTTATTTGAAAGAAAGGTAGAGGGTATGTCAAATAAATTTGACATTCCAAATATACCGTTTCAAGAGAAGTGAAAAATGAAAAAGTGAGAAAGTTTTGAGAAGGCATAGCGGGCTTGGACTTTCAAATTTATTTGAAAGAAAGGTAGAGGATATGTAAAATAAATTTGACATTCCGAATATGAAGTTTCAAGAGAAGTGGAAAGAGAATATTTATACTTCATTCTAAAATTTATTTAATATAAAGCCCATTTTTTGCAGCGAAATAAAGATGAAAAGTATCTTTATCTTATAGAGGATATTTGAAAACTTAGAACTTTTAACATAAATTTAACTATAAATTAATTGTCGATTAAAAAAATATGGTTACATTTGTGATTGAGAATACGTTATTATTATAGTATTTATATTAAATGAAAATAAAACTTTACATATTACTAATATTTTTAATTGGTTATGAGGTTGCAATAGCACAGAGCTATAGCAATGATCCTCAAACTGAAATTAATATGAAGAGATCTGCTCAAACCGGTATTTCCATTTATCCAAATCCGGCAATAGATTTATTTCATGTTAATTCGGATATTCCTGTGGGAAAAGTTGAAATATTTAATATAATCGGTAAAAAAATAAAAATTCTTGAAAATATTGATTCCAATACTTTTAATGTCTCAGACTTGAGAAACGGTATCTATCTGGTCAGGATTTTCAACGAACACAACAAAGTTCTTAAAGTAATCAGATTGGGAATTAATAAACAACATCCATAGTTTTGCTTGCATTAATATGGATCAACATCGATCTTTATCCTTACTGATTTTAATCCTTCATTTCTTAATACCTTATTTTTACTTTCAATAATATAATTCTTTATTTTACTGAGATTTAATCCTGATTTTTCGAGTTTAATCATTATTCTGTATTGATAAAAACCTCTTATTCTGGATATCCCGGGAACAGCAGGTCCCACAACACGGTTTTTTAGATGTATTTTCAGCTCATTTGCAAGTTTGAATGCAGCCTTCGAACATTTATCGGGTTTTTTATGCATAATGATTATTTCGATCAGCCTTGTAAACGGAGGGTAATTGAAAATTTTTCTTTCGGATAATTCCCTGTCGATAAATGAAAAATAATCCGTATTCAATATATCGTTGATCATCGGATGCCCGGGATAGTGAGTTTGTATTATTACCATTCCTTGTTTTTTCCTTCTTCCTGCTCTTCCACCTACCTGCAATACAAGTTGAAAAGCTCTTTCATTTGCTCTGAAGTCAGGAAATTGCATCAATCTGTCAATATCGATCACTCCTACCAGTCCTATATGATCAAAGTCAAGTCCTTTTGTTATCATTTGTGTTCCTACCAGAATATCGATTTGTTTTGCTTCAAATTCAGCCATTATTTTTTCGACATCATTTTTTGTACGGACAGTATCCATATCCATTCTTCTTACCTTAGCATCGGGAAAGATGTTTTTAAGTTCATTTTCTATTTTTTCAGTACCATATCCAAGAAAAACCAGGTTTACACTTCCGCATTGAGGACATGTGCCAGGTACATTTTCGCGATGACCGCAGTAGTGACATTTCAGTTCGTTTGTATATTTGTGGTAGGTCATACTGACATCACAATTTGGACACTGACTATGCCAACCGCATTTATTGCATACCATTGTAGGTGAATATCCTCTTCTGTTTTGAAACAGCAATATTTGTTCATCTTTGTTGAGAGTCTGTTGGATCATGGATGTCAAAGGAATGCTGTATTTACTGTTGTTTGGAAGCAAAATTGACTTGATCCTCATATCCACTATCCTGATTTCAGGCATTGACACATTTCCAAACCTCTGGTCAAGTCTTACATAACCGTATTTTTCTGTCTGTGTATTATAATAGCTCTCTATCGATGGAGTTGCGCTACCGAAAATCACTTTAATATCATCAACAGAGCCAATGAAGGCAGATAAATCTCTTGCGTTATATCTTGGTGCGGGGTTTTGTTGTTTGTATGAATTGTCATGTTCTTCATCTACAATGATCAGTTTCAAATTGTCAAATGGAAGAAAGATTCCTGATCTAGCAGCCAGAATTACCGGTTTCCCGTTTTTTACGGCATTCCATATTTCAACCCTTTCATTTTGATTCAATTTTGAGTGAAAAACATATACATCTTTGCCGAATACTTCAGCAAGTCTGTTTATCAGATGAGCAGTAAGTCCGATTTCAGGAACAAGAAAAAGGACCTGACCTCCTGAATCTATAGTTCTTTTTATATATTCCTGATATATTCTGGTTTTACCACTACCCGTAACACCATGAAGTAAAACATGATTTTTTGTTTTGAAAATATTATCTATTTCTCTGATTATATTTTGTTGTGCTTGTGACAACTCCGGTAAATCATGGATTTCTTCAGCAAATGGTTTCAGCCTGCTTATAGTCTTTTCATATTCTTCAAAAATGCCTTTTTCTACTAATTTTTTTATCACGGTTGAATCAACTTTTGCCAATTTTTTCAAGGATTCTTTGGTTATTTCTTTTTGGTCTTTATTTAATTGAACAAAAGCAAGCAATGCATTGGTTTGATGTTTTGATCTTTTTGTCAACTCAAATGCTTCAAGAAGGTCTGTATCGTTTAAGTGTGTGGAATGAAGTTTTATATACTTTATTTTTTTTGGCTTGTAGTTTTTTATCATTTCCTCATGGATATTGATAAGATTTTTGTTTAGCAAAGAATTTATTACCGGATAAACAGATATTTTATTCAAAATTTCCCTGATCTCATTAAGATTCAAACTATTTTGGATTCGCAATGCTTCATATACCATATATTCATCATCTTCAAGATCCAAATGGTCTGTTTCTTCGCCCGGGATCAATTCGATTTTGGTTTCACTGGACATTTTCAGTCCTGATGGAAGAGCAACATTCATAACCTGTCCCACAGAGCATACATAATATTCAGCAATCCATTTCCACAGTTGATAATGAGATTTCTTAATAACCGGAAGTTCATCAATTACAGATAAAATATTTTTTGTTCGATATCCGGGATCGAAGTTTTCATCGTAAAGTTCAACTACCAAACCTGAATAAAATTTGTTTCTTAAAGGAACTTCAACCCTGATGCCAAATTTTATTTTATTTACAAGATGTTCCGGTACAGAATAGATATAGTTTTTTGGCAAAGCCAATGGTAATACAACTTTGATATATTTTGTTTTTATATCTTCCATACCCTGCAAAGATAATAAGCGGAAATTGATTTAATATTGCTTTAGCCATATTAATATTAAGAATTTCCCGCTTTTTCTGTACATTTGCAAAAAATAAAACAATGAAACGTACAACAGATATATTGGTGATAGGTTCAGGAGTTGCCGGTCTTACTTTTGCAGCTAAAATGGCAACTAAAAGACCAGATCTCAAAATCACTATTGTTACAAAAAATAATATTGAAGAAAGTAATACAAAATATGCTCAGGGCGGAATTGCTACTGTATGGAATCTCGATAAAGATAATTATGAAAAACATATAGAGGATACCATGGATGCAGGAGATGAACTCAACAACAGGGAAATAGTGGAAATGGTCATTTCCGAAGGCCCGAAAAGAGTCAGAGAATTGATAGAATGGGGAACCAGGTTTGATAAGGAAACCAATGGCGATTATGAACTTGGCAGAGAAGGAGGACATTCGGAAAACAGGGTTTTACATTACAAAGATATAACGGGTTGGGAAGTGGAAAGAGCATTGATAGACAGGGTTAAAAGTTTTGACAATATTGAGATCTTTGAAAATTATTTCGCCCTTGAACTTATTACCCAGCATCATTTGGGAAAAGTTATCATGAAGATCACTCCAGGTATTGAATGTTATGGAGCCTATGTTTTGAATAGAAATAATTTTGTTACAGAAACTATATTGGCAAAAGTTACCGTACTGGCAACAGGAGGAGCAGGACAACTTTACAGAGTCACAACGAATCCCAAGGTTGCAACAGGTGATGGTATTGCAATGGTTTACAGGGCAAAAGGGCGTATTGCCAATATGGAATTCGTACAATTTCACCCGACAGCATTATTTGATCCTAAGGAAGAAAGTCCCAATTTCCTGATCTCGGAAGCAGTAAGAGGACATGGTGGGATATTAAAACATAAGGATGGTGAAGAATTTATGCACAAATATGATAAAAGAGGTTCATTGGCACCCAGAGATATTGTTGCGAGAGCAATTGATAAGGAAATGAAAATCAAAGGTACCGATAATGTTTATCTTGATGTCAGGCATATAGAGAAAGAGGATTTTATAAAGCATTTTCCAAATATTTACGAAAAATGTCTTAGCATAGGAATCGATCCGATGAAAGATATGATTCCCGTGGCACCGGCATGTCATTATTTTTGCGGTGGTGTTGTTGTAGATAAGGATGGTAAAAGCTCAATAAAGAACCTCTATGCAGGAGGTGAAGTTACATATTCGGGATTGCACGGAGCCAACAGACTGGCATCAAATTCCCTTCTTGAAGGATTGGTATATGCACATAATATCCATCTTGATATAGACAAAGTCATTGATAATATAAGTATAAATAATGATGTTCCCGAGTGGGATACAACAGGTACCAGTGAACCGGAAGAAATGATTCTGATCACACAATCACTGAAGGAAATAAGGGATGTTATGGGTAGTTATGTGGGAATTGTCAGAAACAATATCAGATTGCAAAGAGCCATGAACAGGATATTACTTTATTACAGAGAAACTGAAGATCTGTATAAAACAAGTATTTTATCACAACAATTGTGTGAACTTAGAAATCTAATCACTATTGGATATCTTGTTACCAAATCATCTCAATTGCGGCATGAAAGCAGAGGATTGAACTTTAATACGGATTATCCGGATAGATTACCATATAATGAACTTACTTTGATATAAAGATCAAAGTATTTCCAGTTCCACGTTAATTTCCTGATGACGCAATTTCATTGCAGGGCTTTCTTCGGAATCACTCAACAACTGTACAACATACTTCCATATTAATTCAAAATATGCTTTTACCTTATACTAAATTCTGATAATGTAAATCGACATTCTTAATAGCTTGATGCATGGACGGGATGAATTAGAGTTTTATGATATTGAGTTCAAGGGCTTTTATTATTAGCCCCACAGCATTTTTAACTTGAAATTTACTGATTAGATTTTTGCGGTGTGATTCTACTGTATTGACACTAATAAAAAGTTTCTCACTAATCTGGGATGTTGTGTATTCATCTTTAATGAGATTCAATACTTCGAGTTCTCTTTTTGTAATTTGGGGGAGCAGGGTATATTTTGAAGTTAAATTTCCACTTAATTCATTGAGGAAAGCGGATTGGACTGATGGGGAAACGTAATTTTTCCCATTATATACTTGTTGTATCGCATCGAATAATTCCTCCATACCACAGTTTTTTGAAACATAACCTTTGGCACCTAGTTTGAACATTTTTTTTACTACACTGATTTCTAGATAACCGGAAAGTCCTATGATTTTTAATTCAGGGTTATTTTTCATTAATAATTCGGTACAATCCAATCCACTCATGTCTGGCAGACCAATATCCATTAAAACAATATCCGTTTCAATAATTGAAAGCTTCTCCACG
>JALVEG010000635.1 GCA_027031145.1 Saprospiraceae bacterium
AAAATAACGTTGAACTACAGTGCATAACAAGCGATATGACAGAATGGCGAAAAATACGAAATTCGTATTTTTCATAGCTTAATTGACATCGCAGTATTTTAAAAGATTCTCGTTGTTTCGCCACTCTGCATATCGCGAGACCGTTAGGGGCAAGCAAAAGAACGAAATTGAAAGAATGAATGAATTTACAACAAGAAAATATTAATATAGTAAGCCAACGCACAAATAGCACATTTGTTTTTTTCCAACGCACAAAAGCCAACGCAAAAAACCAAAAGAGCTATTTTTACCAGCACTTAAATAAAGGATAAAATTATGAGTATAGAAAAAGGACTTAATGAAAGATTAGATTCTGATAGAAAAATTGAAACTAAACAGAATTTTGAAAAATTAATTCAACAAGAACAATACATTGGTGATTTGTATTCCATTAACTATGAAACCGCAAAAGTAATGGTTCACGACTATTATAGAAAAGAAGTTGGTGGAATTCCAAGTTTAAGTTTTTTAATCGCAACAAGAGTTGATCCAACTTCTGATAATATTGATTTCAAAGATGAAGATTCATCTTTCATCTTACTTAGAGTTATGGACGCTGCCCAATTACCGCAGGACAAAGAAGCTGAACGTATAAGAGTTGAAACTGCTCAAAGAATAAGTGGAGATATAGATATAAACTGGGATGAAAAAGGCGCAATGGATCCAAAAACAAGAAATTTATTAGGATTTGCAGGTGTTCAGTGTAGAATTATCGGAACTTTTTATTTCGAAGAAGATGAAAATAATAGCGAAGCACCTCTAAATCTTAGATTTGGCAGTGATATTTCAAATTATTACCCAAATCGTGGATTAAAAGTTTATAAACCAAATGGGAAAGCATTGGAAGCAATTGTAAATTATTGTGACCCTTCAACGTTGCGTTCTCACATTGAAAAATATAATAATTCAGAAAAAGTCAAGTTAGGGAATGTTAGATATGCATCAACAAACAGAAAATATCAACAGGTTGATAATGTTCCCGTTTCTATTTATCCTGCTGATTTATTATCTCAAAAATCAGCTTTGTTTGGAATGACAAGAACAGGGAAATCTAATACAACAAAAATTATTGCTAAATCTGTTTATGAATTAAGAAAAACAAAAAATCCTGATGATAAGCCTTTAAGAGTTGGGCAAATAATCTTTGACCCAAATGGTGAATATGCTAATGAAAATGTACAAGATAATAATACTGCCTTAAAGAATATTTGGAAATTAGTACAGGGAGCCAAAAAAGAAGATGAAGTTGTTACCTACGGCATTACACCACACCCGAATGATACCGACAGAAATTTAATGTTACTTAATTTTTTCTTAGACGATAATCTACAAATTGGAAAGTCTGTAATAGATAGCTTAATAAGTGGTGATTCAGCGACATATATGAAAAATTTTATGCAAGTATCATTTGACCCACCCGACCCAAATGATAGAAGTGCTATGACAAGATATAAGAGAAGAGTTTTAGCATATCGTTCAATATTACATAGAGCAGGTTTTGCTGTACCGGATAGTATACGAGCAAATACAAGAAGATTGTTTAATCGTGAGTTAATAAATGCTTTACAAAATTACACAGGTGATAATGAAGCAGAATATCAATCTGCTGCGCAAACTTTTTCTAACAATAACCCATCTTGGGGTCAACTTGCAAACGCATTTCAAGCATTAGATAAATTTATGCGGGAAAGAAATTCTGGTTATACAGATTTTGAAACCAATTATGTTAATCGCCCAAATGGATCAGGAGAAAGATGGGCGGATGAAGATTTCAAAAAAATAATAGGACTTTTTCAATATCCAAATGGGACAAGAAAAATAGGAAAAGCAGCAGGCCAACATAGCGCAGATACAAGTAGTGATTATGCTGTTGATATTTATGAACACCTTAAAGCAGGCAAGTTGGTAATAATCGATCAATCAAGTGGAGAACCCGAATTAAATAAATCCTCTGCGGACAGGATAATGTGGCATATTTTTAGAGAAAATCAAAAAGATTTTAGAAATGGAGAAAACCCACCCGAAATATTAGTTTATGTAGAAGAAGCTCATAATATTTTACCAGCAGGAAGTGATTTAGATTTATCAGATGTTTGGGTTAGAACAGCAAAAGAAGGGGCTAAATATAAATTAGGAATGGTTTATGCAACACAAGAAGTTAGCAGTATTCAAAAAAACATTTTAAAAAATACTGCCAATTGGTTCATCAGTCATTTAAATAATACTGACGAAACAAAAGAATTAATTAAATATTATGATTTTGCTGATTTTGAGCCCTCAATAAGACGAGCACAGGATAAAGGTTTCTTACGTGTAAAAACTTTAAGTAATTTGTTTGTTATTCCTGTACAAGTTGATTTATTTCAGATAAACGAGTAAATATTATGGGATTTGAAGGAGAATTTGCAAACTACGAACCGTTAAGACGGTTACTTGATTCCGAAAAAGTAAAAGCATTGCAAAAGCGCTTTCGTATTCGGAAACAAGACGAACAAACCGACAATTTTGAAAAAGAAATTATCAAAAAAAGTGATTTGACACAAAGTAATTATATTCCTGATTTAATACTCGCGATAGATGGTAGCAACATAGCTGCAAAAGCAGAAAATGGTTTCCCCGGTGCTGAATTTGGATATATAACGGTTTCGTCAGTTTTAATTGATTTAAAAAAGGTAAAACTACTTGAAGAAAATCAATTTATAGACCCAAAAGAGTTTAGAGAAACTGAAAAAGCATCAACTATTGATAGTGTATTCCCTGGATGTAATGTAATATTAGATAATGAAAAAAGTGCAAAAGCATCTTTAAGAAGAGCTCTATTTGAAGAATTAAAAAGTAATAACATTTTTTCTAACGGAGAAACATTACTTGATACTTATGAATATTTATTCCGCATAAAAAGAGAAAAGTTTTCCGATAGCAGTTTACCTAAAAGCCCAATTGAAGACATTGAAGAAAAAATGACTTATGGTTACGGTGAATATACTTGTCCTCATACGGGGGAAGCGTTATTTTCTACTGATGCTCTTCGATTACACGAATTAATGAATCCTGGTGGCAGCAATGGAGAAATGTTTGGACAAATAATGTCCACACTCGAAAAATTATGGCTGGTACATATTTTAAGAGCATTTGAGAAAAAAAATTGGTTAAGTACATTCAGACGTGTAGCTTTTATTATGGATGGACCATTAGCTGTTTTCAGCACATCATCTTGGTTAACAAAAGTGATTAACTACGAATTAAAACGAATTAATGAGATTCAAAAAAAAATTAACGGAACAGATTTAATAATCCTTGGCATTGAAAAATCTGGTACATTTTTCAATCATTTTATTGAAATTGATACCACGAAAGATGGTATTGCAGATAAATTCCCTAAACAATCAGCTTTCTTATTAACTGATAATTATATTAAAAAGAATATTATTTTCTCAGAAAGTAGCAAACCATATGGACAAGATACATATTTTGGACGCAAATTATTTTACAAAACTAAATCCGGACAAAAATTAGTACCTGTAATTGCAACATATAACGATTATCAAAATAATTTAGCAACTGCAAACATAAATCAATTTCCAAGATTAGCTGATATTTTAGAATTATTGGATAATCTTGTTTCAAGTCGTTTCCCTAATTCTGTTTCACCTTTAATATCTGCTCACGCAGAAGCTGCAATACCTTTAAATTTAGGAAAAAGAATTTTTGAAGATATAGCTCGTGAAATAAGAGAAAAAAATTAACTAATGATGGAAATAGAAAGCATAACAAAAGGTTTTAAAACTGCGGAATCACGTTGGGCAAGATTTGGCCCTTATTATGCAATGTTTCCTGTTGATTTTGCTTTTGATGTAGTCAATAAATACTCAAAAAAAGGCGACTACATTTTGGATCCTTTTGCAGGAAGGAGTTCCAGCATATATGCTGGTGGTGTGCTTGGTAGACATAGCTTAGGTATTGAAATTAATCCTGTTGGTTGGTTATATGGAAATGTTAAACTAAATCCTGCAAAAAAAGATGATGTAATCGACAGGCTTCTTGAAATATATGCAAAAAGAAATTACTATAACAGAGCTATCGAAAAAATGCCTGAATTTTATAGAATTTGTTATTCTGATGAAGTTTTAAAATTTCTCTTAACAGCAAGAAATAATCTTGATTGGAAAAACAATAATGTTGATGCCACATTAATGTCTATTATTTTAGTTTATTTACACGCCAAAATAGGAGAAGGTTTATCAAACCAAATGCGTATGACCAAATCAATGGGAATGAATTATTCTATTGAATGGTGGAAAAAAAATGGTTATGAAAAGCCACCTGAAATAAATCCAGTTGAATTACTTCTTAATAAGATTAATTGGCGTTACAAAAAAGGAATGCCAAAAGTTACAGAAAGTGCTGTTGTATTTGGAGATAGTACAATTGAATTACAAAAAATTTCTGAAAGGGCATTGCAAAATGACATACGGTTTTCGCTTTTATTTACCTCACCACCTTATTATTCAATTACAGACTATCACGCTGACCAATGGTTGAGATTATGGATGTTAGGTGGTAATGAAACACCGAAAGCCAATGCAGAAAAGTATAAAGGGAGATTTATTGATAAGGAAAGATATTACAATCTTTTAGATAGTGTTTTTGGTCTAAGCTCAATAATAATGAGTGAAAATAGTGTTGTTTATGTAAGAACTGATAAAAGAGAATTTACATTAAATTCAACAATTGAAATATTAAGAAAACACTTCCCTAATCATTCAATGAAGATTATTGAAAAACCATTAAAAGAAGATACGAAAACACAAACAAAATTATTTGGAGATAAATCAATGAAACCCGGTGAAGTAGATATAATTATGAAAAGATAATGCCGACCGTAAGCCATACACATTTGCAATTCACACAAGCCAACGCTCAACCAAAAATTGCAAAAGAGTATGTCTTGCCATCGCACATAAAGAAATGAAAATTATTGTAAATTAGAAAAATAATAGATGAGATAAACCAATGCCAGCCCCTAACATTGTGTATAAGTAATGGCGGGCAAAGTGCTAAAAATGAAATAAATATGAATAAAACAAACGGTAGTGCAAAAATGAAAGTAAGTGCGGCAAAACCCGCCACTACTCATACACGAGACCGTTATGCACTATAGCGGAAAAGGTTTTGGAGTATTTCTGGCTAAACTGTGGCTGTCTTTTGGTGTAAAGGATTAATAAAATATTCAGAGTTTAGAATTCGGAAAAATATCATTTTTTAGGTTGGTTTTTTTAAGAGTAAAACGTATAAAAATTCGCGGCTTTTAGGAGACTACAAATTTTAAGGAGTTCAGTTAAATCCCCATAAAACTCGCCAAAATATTTGGTGTAAAATGAATATTTAAAAGTTTGGGAATAGCTCTTTGGGAAAAAAGTAAAAAATTGCCAACGCGCATTTAGATTCGGCTAAAATTGCTGAAATTTCGGGTTTAAATGTGGAAATTTTTGATTTTGATGATTAAATCCTTGATGTTTAAGCAAATTTCAGTAAATTTCGGCAAAATTTTGGGGATAAAGACTCTTGAAGTTTAGGTAAAAGTTGATAATTTAAAGTTTTGGGATTGAAATTTCGGGCTAAAAGGCTTTTAAATTTGGTGTTTATTTAAGGCATAATTATTTAAAATTTCAACGCTCAATTTTTACTTTTTAGGACTAAATTTTAAGGTTCAATGGCTCGTAAATCTTGGGTAAGAGCCGCTTGGTGTTGTTTTTTTAAAGCCGCTTGGGCTTGTTTTTAAAGAGTAAAACGAATAAAAATTCGCGGCTTTTAGGAGGCGTTAAATTTTAAGAACTTCGGTAAAAATCGCATAAAACTCGCCAAAATATTTGGGGTAAAATGAGTATTTAAAAGTTTGGGAATAACTCTTTGGGGAAAAAGTAAAAAATTGCAACGCGCATTTAGATTTGTCTAAAATTGTTGAAATTTCGGGTTTAAACGTGAAAATTTTGTGATTTTGCTCTTTAAAATGTTAATGTTTGGGCTAATTTTACTAAATTTCGGTCAAATTTGGGAGTAAAGGCTCTTGAAGTTTAGGTAAAAGTGGAAATTGAAAGTTTAGGAATCGAAATTTCGGGCTAAAAAGCTCTTAAATTTGGTGTTTATAAATTTAAAGCATAATGGTTTAAAATCTCAACCCTCAATTTTTACTTTTTGGGAATAAATTTTAAGGTTCAATGGCTCGTAAATCTCGGGTAAAAGCCGCTTGGATTGTCGTTTTTTAAAGTTAAAATGAAAAAATGATATTTTCCTTGGGTTTTGAGCTAAAATGGATGTTTAGGGAAGTAAATCCAAAAATCCAGCCAGCACAACTCGGCACAAGTCATTCGGAATAAAAATAAAAAACAACAAAGAACTACAGTGCATAACAAGCGATATGACAGAATGGCGAAAAATACGAAATTCGTATTTTTCATAGCTTAATTGACATCTCGG
>JALVEG010000636.1 GCA_027031145.1 Saprospiraceae bacterium
TTTTATTAAACGACTATTTTCATTTGGAACCGTAATTGGAAAAACTTTTCTGACAAAATAATATATTTTTGATAAATTTAAGTTGTATTCATTTTCTATTGACTTGACTAATTCATTAAATGATTCGATTTTTTCTTCAAGTCCTTGGTCGGAAATTGTTATTATTTCAATTTTACCGGTATCAAAATAATTAAAATGCTTGAGTTCCGGTAATGTCCATTTCCATTTTAATAGATTTGGAATAGAGTTTTGTTGAATATCTTTGCTTCCGATAAATATGATGTTTTCAAATAAACCATTAATATAATCAGTTGATAGATTTAGTTCTATGTCCTGGTATTTATTTTTGCCAATAAAGATGATATTATTAATTTTCACTCCTTTATTTATAAGGTGTTCTTTTACCGTTTCGTAATTATTTACAATGTAAATCATTGGATCAATTGGGATATTGTCCGTGGCTTTGCCATTACTTGTTAAGTATCTGAAAGGAAAAGCTTTATGTATTTTTTTATTTTCAATCTCGTATTTTTTCAATTCTTCAACAATTTTTTTATCGGTAACAATTACAGATTTATACTTGAATTTAGAAGGTAATCCTTCTTTGTCGTTTAGTTTCAAGCTTTTTGTAAAAAAGTCTTTGTATGAATTGAATTTAGTTTTTGATTTTCTATCTGTTTTAGAAGCAGTTGTAATAATATAGTTCTTTTTTATTTGTTTATAGTTCGGATATGTCAAAATACTATTTGGTCCTTGTAAAACAAAATTGTTTCCGTTAATATCTTTAATCTCATAACGTATTCCATTCTTTTGTAAGATGTCTCCAATTTCATAAATATTTTCACTATCTATATAGTTATTGATAAATTCATAAAGAGACAAAGTGATAATAACAGGAATATAAAACTGTGATTTTGTTTGTCTATTTGGTAAGTAAATCAGTAGATTTTTGTTTTTTGTCATTGATTGGTAAATCAAAAAAGAATTGATTAGCTCAAATTCATTTAAGTTTAGAATATTAATGTCAAAATATCCCTTTAATTTTTTTTCAGCATATTGTTTTAAAGTTTGTAAATATTTATCAATTTCTTTCATAAATCAAAACTGGTTAAGATGGGGGCAAAATAGCTCTTTTGCAATTTTGGGTTTAAGCGTTGGCTTGTGCGAATTGCAAATGTGCTATTTGTGCGTTGGCTTTCCATTTTTATATTTTCTTGTAGCAAATTTGTCATTTCTTTTCTGTTTTTTTTAGCTTGTGCATGAACGGTTTCGTGTATGAGTAGTGGCGGGGTTTTCCGCACTTTTGTTCATTATTGCACTATTGTTGATTTTATTCATATTGTTCATTTTTAGCACTTTGCCAGCCATTACTTATACACAATGTTAGGCTGTCGTTCTTATTCATAAATATTTAATGCATATTTTTTATCAAATAAATTAAGTTTAAATTTTTTCGGATTAAATTTCAAATACGGTGTATTCAAACTTGCTGAATGTTCGTTTAAATAAATGATTAATCGCTTGTCAT
>JALVEG010000637.1 GCA_027031145.1 Saprospiraceae bacterium
TGATTAAGCACAACCACTTCTCCCTTCCCTCGCTGAGGGAAGGGTCGGGGATGGGTGCTAAAACCGGAATCAATTCTCTAAGAGAAAACTTTCGTTATTACATTTATTAAAAGATGTGTCATAACGTAAGGTTTTAAGAGGAGGGAATAACTAATTGTTACAGGTTGCAGGTTACATGTTTCCGGTTGAGGGATTTTTGGTGTCATAGTGTTTTTATATAGATATTATTAGTTATAGTTTACATTAGTGTCTTATTTTCTTGTATTTTTTGGCAAGAGTTTATGAATAATTTTATTTTAAAAAGTCCCGTCAGGGATAACATTATGCTCCTTCTTTTTGGTTCTGGTTTGTCCAGGTTTAGGCATTAAACTTTTAGCTTTTTGCACTTATAATATTACGGAATTAAATTTTAAAGTAAAAAAAAAACAGGAGTATTGAGTAATCACGACACAGAAATGATGTAATTGGTCACAAAATCTAAAAATCATAAATCAAAAATCATAAATCATAAATCATAAATCTAAAAATCATAAATCATAAATCCAAAAAATAGAATTATTCCAAACATGAAACTTTAAACTTTAAACTTTAGCCTTTAGCCTTTAGCCTTTAGTTTTTACCCATCATCATTATCCAGTTCTGTCAGTTCATCCATTTTCAGCAGGATGTCCATAGTGTACTGAGCTTCCTCTTCATCTACAATACTTATTGCAGAACCAACATGAACCATAACATAATCACCCACTTTAGCTTCCGGAACCATTGCAAGATTCACTTCTTTGACTATTCCGTTGAAATTGACTTTGGCTATTCTGAACAGATCATCAATTTCATCATTGATGCTTATTATTTTTCCGGGTATTGCTAAACACATACTATATTAATTTAAAATTTAAAATAAGAATATAAAAACTTTAAGATGCTGAATATAATTTCTTTTTATCAAATTATACCAATGCACTATTTTATTACATATTACTATTGCCTGCTGCTTCCTTCAACCAATCATACCATTTTTCCATACCGGCACCGGTTGTAGCGGAAACCTCAAAGAAAATAATACTAGGGTTAATTCTTCTTGCATAGTCCTTAGCTTTTTCCATATCAAAATTCAGATAGGGAAGAAGATCCGTTTTGTTTATAATGCAAACCTGTGATCCTTCAAACATATCAGGGTATTTGATCGGTTTGTCATCTCCTTCTGTTGTGCTTACTATCACGATCCTGTAATCCTCACCAAGATTGAATTTTGCCGGACATACCAGATTACCAACATTCTCTATCATCAATACGGATTTGGGAGCCGGGTTCAATGATTTTACGGCTTCATACACCATATCGCTTTCCAAATGACACAACGCACCGGTGTTAATCTGGCTTACAGGAATGTTTAATGCATCTATTCTGTTTGCATCATTCATTGTTTGCTGGTCTCCTTCTATTACGTAAAAAGAAATTTCATCCTTGAGATCAGCCAGGGTTTTTTCCAAAATACTGGTTTTACCTGAACCGGGAGAACTAACCAAATTGAAAGCTTTTAGTTCTTTAGCGTCAAAATATCCTCTGTTTCTGGCAGCTCCCAGATCATTGAATTGCATAATATCCTGACCGAGTTCGATAACCCTGCCATGAGAGTCAGTATGAGAATGATCATGATGGTGATGATGTTCATGTTCGTGATCATGATGGTGGTCATGAGTATGATCTTTTACTTCACCGGGTTTGGAAATTATTATTTTGTTAACTTGATTTGGTGCGCACATAATAAAATAAATTTATTTTTACAAATATATAATACAAAGTCATTCCTTAATAACGATCGACTTAATTCTTAATTCTTTTCCCATATAAATGTCTTTAAAATAACTATTGCATTTAGGACAGGAATCATATAGATTGTCAATGTCAAATTCATAATTGCATTCCATGCATCTGGCACGTCCGGAAGGATTGTGAACTTTTCTGACTGCATTGGCAAGCATTGTATCTTTTGTAGCTACAGGCCAGGCAAAATCCAAAGCTTCCATTTCAACGCCGGACAATTTCCCTATTTCAAGCTCTATGATTTCTATTTCTTTACCACCTGCTTTTGCAGCTTCTTTTTCTGCTAATTCAACGATACCCATAGCTATTGATAATTCATGCATTTTAAATATTTTAATAATTGCAATTATAATAAAAAACGTTGGAAGAATTAATAGAATTCGGAATATTTGTTAAAATAATATAATTTATAATAAATCTAAATTTCAAAATAATAATTAACAAATTGAAGATAAGCCAAATATAATAATGTAAACTGATTTAAATTGAGAAGTAAATAAAATTAAATAGTAAAAAGAGTTGAAAAATCAATAGTAAATTATTTAAGCTATTGATTTAGACTAAATAATAATAATTTATTTATAATTAGATTTTTTTCAAATTAGTATTTTATTTTAAGAGAATAATGTTTTTTGATAAATTTAACACAGAATTTAAAATAAACAAAATAATAGTTTGTTATGATGAATACAAAAAACAAAAGCGAAACTTATCTCGAAGCTGTCTTGAGAAAAGGTTACACGCGTCGGGATTTTATGAAATTTGTTACTTACATGTCCGCTTTCATGGGACTCGAGTCCAGCATGATAGGGCAGGTTGCCAAAGCGCTTGAAACCAAAAAGCGAATTCCGGTTATCTGGGAGCACTTTCAGGAATGTACAGGATGTTCAGAATCCTTTATCAGATCAGATCATCCACTTGCTGCAGACCTGATTCTCGATTCTATTTCTTTGGATTATACAGATACACTTATGGCTGCTGCAGGACATAATGCCGAAGAAGCTAAACAAGCTTCTATGAAAGAAAATTATGGAAAATATATCCTTGTTGTTGAAGGAGCAATTCCTACAAAAGATGATGGAGTTTATTGTACGATCGCCGGAAGAACAGCTGTTGAGATATTGAAAGAATCAGCTGCCGGTGCTGCTGCGATCATCACTTTTGGTAGTTGTTCTGCCTGGGGAGGAATTCAGGCAGCTTATCCAAATCCAACCGGTTCTGTTCCTGTAGATGCCATTATCAAAGATAAGCCTATAATTAGAGTTCCCGGTTGTCCTCCAATCGGTGAAGTTATGACTGGAGTTGTTGTACATTATGCTACTTTCGGTACTCTTCCTGCTTTGGATGATATGGGCAGGCCAAAGCAATTTTATGGAAAAAGAGTTCATGACAGTTGTTATAGAAGACCTTATTTTGATGCAGGATTATTTGCTGAAACTTTTGATAGTGAAGAAGCAAAAAAAGGATATTGTCTTTATAAATTAGGTTGTCGTGGTCCTGTGACTTATAATGCATGCGGATTTATGGAGTGGAATAATGGAGTTAGTTATCCTATTAAGTCCGGTTATCCTTGTATCGGCTGCAGTGAGAAAGATTTCTGGGACAATGGACCATTTACCGAAAGATTGGAAAATTTACCTGGATTTGGAATCGAAGCTACAGCTGACAAAATAGGTAAGATAGTTGTTGGCGCAGCAGTTGCAGGAGCAGCTGTTCATGCTGTTGCATCTAATGTGGCAAAACGAAAAGAATTGAAAAAGCATGAGGACAGAGGTGTTTTTAATGAAAAAAATATTAAAGAATAAAATTGAAAATCAAATATTATGGCAAATAGAATAGTAATAGATCCGATAACAAGAATTGAAGGACATTTAAGAATAGAAGCTGAGATCAAAGATGGAAAAGTGGTAAATGCTTATAGTTCCTCCACAATGGTTAGAGGAATGGAAAAAATAGTAGAAGGTCGTGATCCGCGTGATGTATGGGCATTTGTACAGCGTGCATGCGGTGTTTGTACAACGGTTCATGCTATAGCTTCAATACGTTCAGTAGAGGATGCGCTTGGTATAGTAGTACCTCCAAACGCTGAACTCGCTAGAAATATAGTTACAATAGCACATGCATTTCAGGATCATGTTGTCCATTTTTATCATTTACATGCTTTGGATTGGGTAGATGTTACCCAGGTACTTAATGCTGATCCCAAAGCAACATCAGAATTAGCTCAGAGTATTTCAAGTTGGCCCAAGAGTTCCCCGGGATATTTCTCCGATGTTAAAAACAGAATAAAGAAATTTGTTGAAAGCGGCCAATTGGGAATATTTGCAAACGGCTATTGGGGACATCCTGCGATGAAATTACCTGCTGAAGTCAATCTTTTGGCAGTTGCTCACTATCTTGAAGCTCTCGAATGGCAAAAAGAAATAGTAAAAGTTCACACAATCCTTGGAGGTAAAAATCCGCATCCACACTTCCTCGTTGGGGGTATGGCCAGTTCTGTCAATGTCAATGATGCAGGAGGATTAAATGCTGAGAAATTAGCTTATGTGGGAAAATTGTTACATGATGCCAAGACATTTATTAATCAGGTTTATATTCCTGATTTGTTGGCTATCGCTTCATTCTATAAAGACTGGGGAGCAATTGGAGTTTCCGGATTCAAAAATTATCTTTCATTTGGAGACCTTCCTGCTGACAATTATAGGAACCCGTCCAGTTTCAAATGGCCTCAGGGAGTTATTTTAAATGGAGACCTGAGCAAAGTTCATGAAATAGACATTCGTGATACTAAGGTTTTCCAGGAATTTGTGAATAAATCATGGTATGATTATTCCAAAGGTAAAGATGTCGGATTAAATCCTTGGGAAGGTGAGACTAATATTCATTATACAGGTCCGAAACCTCCTTATGAACACCTGAATGTGGATAAGGAATATAGTTTTGTAAAAACACCACGATGGAATGGAAAACCAATGGAAGTAGGACCTTTAGCCAGGGTATTGATTGGATTTGCAAAAGGTATTCCTGAATATAAGGAAGTGGTTAATTTTGCACTAAAAACTTTGGATATTCCTGTTGAAGCATTGTTCTCAACTTTGGGACGTACAGCTGCCAGAGGACTTGAAACCAAGTTGTTGACAGAATGGGGACTTGAATTCTATGACAGGCTTCTTACAAATATCAAAAACGGTGATACAAAAATGGCAAATATGGATAAATGGGATCCATCAACTTGGCCAAAAGAGGCAAAAGGAGTTGGATATATGGAAGCACCCAGAGGCGGGTTGTCGCATTGGATTGTGATAAAAGACGGTAAAACAGACAATTATCAAATGGTGGTTCCTACTACATGGAATGCTTCACCGCGAGATCCGAAAGGTCAACTTTCAGCGTATGAGGCATCTCTGATTGGAACTCCAATTGCAGATCCCAATAATCCTGTTGAAATATTAAGGACGATTCACTCTTTTGATCCATGTTTGGCTTGTGCTGTGCATTTATATGATGAACACGGTAAGAATATCAGTCAAATACAGATTGGAGGCGCTTGCTCTGTATAGTTTTTAGGCATTTAATAATTTCCGGTACTTATGTGCCGGAATTAAAAATTTTTAAATATGGCAACAACTACATATAATTTTAAAAGGGTTTATGTATGGGAAATACCTGTCAGGATTTTCCACTGGATCACTGCTTTTAGCACAACGATCCTTATTATTACCGGATTTATAATAGCTGACCCGCCGGCAATTGAGAGTAATGTTGAAGCTACTAATTCTTATTGGTTTGGATTGGTAAGGGCAATTCATTTTATTACAGCTTATATTCTTATTGCGAATTTAATCTTTAGGCTTTATTGGGCTTTTGTAGGGAATCAATTTGCTAACTGGCGAAATTTTATTCCTTATACTAAAAAGGGACTAAAAAATATTTTATATGTTCTTAAAGTAGATATTCTCCTTATGCCGGATAAAGAACATAAATTGTCAAATATTAGTATAGGACACAATTATCTTGCTGCATTTTCATATACTATTATGACAGTGTTTTTTATTTTGCAGGTAATGACCGGTCTTGCATTGATAGGTGATACATCCTCCTGGTGGCTGCCTAAGTTTTTCCATTTTATGGTACCACTGTTTGGTGGTGACATAGCAGTAAGGTATGTTCATCATATTTTAACCTGGTTATTTATGGCATTCATTGTTATTCATGTTTATCTTGTTCTTTATCACGATTATGTTGAAGCCAGAGGGGAAGCGTCTGCGATGATCAGTGGTTTTAAGTTTATCAGAGCTGAAAGAGTAGAAGAAAAAGAAGAAGATATTATCGAAAAAGCTGAAAAACAAATGTGGGAAGGGGATAAGGGGGATGAATGATGAGAGGGAGAGGTGAGTGATGATCGCTTGCGCCAAGGCTCCGGCTATTGAAAGAGAATGAGAGACTAAGAGACTGAGAGATTGGGTGATAGGGCGAGTGTGTTATGAGAGATGTTTTTTTGTTCGTTGTTCTGTGTTCGTTGTTTTTGAAGAGGGAATTAATCCCCCCGCAGTTTACCCCGTGAAACAAACGAAGTGTTTCACCGGAGGCGGGGAAAAAAGAGGAACACTCCCTTGATCAACGGAGGAGGTGGAATTTGAGAGTTGAAATGTTTTGAATATCAATAACTTCAACCTCTTTT
>JALVEG010000638.1 GCA_027031145.1 Saprospiraceae bacterium
AACACAACAAGTGAATCTTCTCCATAATTCTTTTTAATATTCAGTGCTCCTTTAACATCTATATCAAAAACAACCGCTTTTCCTTTTTTCCACAAGCGCTCAACTTCGCTTTTAAGAGTACCGTAAAACTGATCTTTATATACTTCTTCCCATTCTACAAATTCATTTTTATCAATACTTTTTTTGAATTCTTCTTTGGAAATAAAATAATAATCTTTTCCTCCTCTTTCGTATTTCCTTTTTTTTCTGGTTGTAGCTGAAACAGAAAATCCTAATGCATCTCTATATTCATCAAGTAAATGCTGAACTACTGTTGTTTTACCTGCACCTGACGGAGCGGTAAAAACCAATAATTTTTTTTTCGCTTTATGTTTTTTTCTCGCCATATTTATTTTTTAGTTCCAATCAGGTAGAGTGCTTTTGAAATGAAAAAAGTGTTTTTTTCAATCAAAATGATTCTATCTAATTAGGTACTTTTTTTTATCAAAGAATATTTGCCAGTTGTTCCTTTATTCTTTCAAGATTATCTTTCATTACCACTACCAGTTTTTGCAATGGTGAATATTGTGCTTTTGCTCCCATTGTATTTATTTCACGACCTATTTCCTGCGCTACAAAGGATAATTTTTTCCCTTTGCTTTTCATTTCATCTTTTTTCAATATTTCAATAAAATAATTGCAATGTTGTTTCAATCTTTGTTTTTCTTCATTGATATCCAGTTTTTCCAGATAATACAAAATTTCCTGCTCAAACCTGTCTTTATCAATAGTATTTCTCTCTTTGATTTCTTTTACAGCTTTTTCCAGTCTTTCCCTTATTGCCTTTTTTCTTTCAATATCAATATTTTCAATTTTTGGCAGAAGTTCTGTAATATTGTTGATGCTGTTAACCACATCTTTTTCAATAGCCAGTCCTTCCTGTCTTCTGAAATCCATCAGTTTTGTTACGGCTTCCTTCAATGCTGCTGAACAGGCTTCCCATTCAGAATCACTCAGTTCATATTCAGTTTCTTTAAAAATATTGGGAATCCTCACTATGGAAGGGAATAAATCCCTGTTTTTTTCGTTCAATTCATCAGCAAGTGAATTCAATTTTTTATAATACTCTTTAAATAGTTCGTCATTAATACTTAGATTTGTACCATTTGTTTGGTTATTGTTGATATTGATATCAAATTTTCCTCTTTCCAGTGTAGTTGAAATATAATTTCTGATCCACATTTCTTTTTCACTATAACCTGAAGGAAGTTTTAATCTCAGGTCAAAAGTTTTTCCGTTTAAGGATCGTATTTCTACAGTGATTTTTCCACCGTTAAAATCTTTTTCTCCCTTTCCGAAACCTGTCATTGAACAAATCATAATATTTTTTTTGTTCTGCAAATGTAGTCAATCAAAGCGATATTTATGAATATAATAAAGAAAAAAAGCCTCTCAGTATAAGAAAGGCTTTTTTTATGTTACTTTTATTGAAAGTTATTTTATGCTCCTTTTTCCGCCAGATATCTCTCTGCATCCAAAGCCGCCATACATCCTGTACCTGCTGCTGTTACTGCTTGCCTGTATACTTTGTCCTGAACATCACCACAGGCAAATACCCCTTCTACATTGGTCTTCATAGAGGATTTTTCTGTAATTAGATATCCCTGATCATCCATTTCCAGATATTCTTTAAACAAATCCGTATTAGGTTTGTGTCCGATAGCAACAAATACAGCTGCTAATTCGATTTCTTTTTCTGTATTTTCTTTTGTATTGATCAATTTAACTCCTTCCACAAACTGATCTCCAAGTATTTCTTTGATCTGTGTATTCCAAACGATTTCTATTTTGTCAGATTCCATAACTCTTTTTTGCATTATTTTGGAAGCTCTTAACTCATCTCTTCTGACGATCATATATACTTTTTTTACTATCTTCGAGAGGTACAAAGCTTCTTCAGCTGCGGTATCTCCACCTCCAACCAGGGCTACAACCTGATCCCTGAAAAAGAATCCGTCACAAACTGCACATGCAGATACTCCTTTGTTCATCAATCTTTGTTCAGATTCCAATCCAAGCCATTTGGCGCTGGCTCCGGTAGCTATTATTACCGATTCAGCTTCGATTTCATGTCCCATTTCTGTTGTTATAAGATGAACATCTCCGCTAAAGTCCACTTTGGTGATAACTTCGTGTCTGACTTCTGCCCCCATTCTTTCAGCCTGCTTTTTAAAGTCTTCCATCATTTGTGGACCTAAAACACCATCAGGATATCCTGGAAAATTCTCAACATCCGTTGTCAGCATTAATTGTCCTCCCGGTTCCGGACCTGCATATACAACAGGGTTCAATCCTGCTCTGGAAGCATAAATTGCAGCAGTATATCCTGCCGGTCCACTACCTATAACTAAACATTTAATTTTCTCCATTTTTTGAATATTTTATTTGAAATAATAATTAGTAAATATAATGTGATTAATGTTATTGTAATTATCCAGATAAAGTATTTTTTAATGAAAAAAGTAAATATAAAAAGTATTTTTTCAGTCAAAATGATTTTACCTGTATAGTCACGTGTTATTAATAAACATAAAATTATTGAAATTGTTCTTATTGTAATACTAAATAATAACTATAAAATAGCAAAAAAAAGTGGTTTTTTCAATCAAAATAATTCTATTTGAAATGTTACAAAAATAATGTCAAAGAAAAAAATTATTGACAATCATCAATTATTAAAGATAATATATTAAATTTGTAAAACAGTCAATGGAAAAATAAGCCAATGAAAAAAATCAAACTCAATATTGTTGCTTTGTCACATAGTGTCACTCATTCGCATAACTATGCTATAATACTGGGAGTGGAAGGAGGTACAAAAAGGCTTCCAATTGTTATAGGTGGTTTTGAAGCTCAGGCTATTGCTGTAGCATTGGAAAATATGGTTCCTAATCGTCCTTTGACACATGATCTTTTCAAACATACTTTGGAAGCATTCAATATCAGAATAAAAGAAGTGATAATAAATCAATTGATGGAAGGTATTTTTTATTCTGTTTTGGTTTGCGAAAAGGATGGAGAAACATATAATATTGATTCCCGTACTTCAGATGCAATAGCTATGGCGGTTAGGTTTAATGCTCCTATTTATACCTATACCTCGATAATAGAGATCGCAGGAGTAGAGATGGATGAAGGAATGGAATCAAAATCTGAAGTAAAAAAAGAAGAGAAAAAAACCGGAACAAAAACACATTCTTTACAGGAATTGGATGTAAAAGCCCTGAATGCTTTATTGAAGAAAGCACTCGAAAGAGAGGATTACGAAAAAGCTGCAGAGATAAGGGATGAATTAAATAAAAGAAAAGGATAGAAAAGTTCAGGTTAGAATAAAAAAAACGCATAGCTTTCAAAGTTATGCGTTTTTTTTTGATCTAGCAAGAATCTACTTTGCTGCTTTATTTCCATATTTTTGGATTGCAAGCATCAAAGCATTATATAGGTTTACTTCTCCACCTGTAACACTGAGATCACTAAAATCAACTAAAGATCCATCACTTCCGGGTTTGATTACTTTCATGTTTTTCTTTTGAACAGAATCCATTATGATTTCTTTGAGTTGCCTTGCAGAAAGTTTAGGAAAATAAGACTTCAATACTGCAGCCACCCCTGCAACTACCGGTGTTGCCATACTTGTACCATTATAACTGGCATAAGTGTTTTCAGGGGTTGTCGAATAAATAGAAACACCGGGAGCAAATAAATCAACATTTTTCTTGCCATAATTTGAGAAACCTGCAACAAACATACTGTCATTTTTATAACTGTTAGCACCTATTTCCAACCAGTTTTTAGCATTTTTTCTGCAAAACCACATTCTTTTTTCATAATTATCTGAAGGGTAGTGTATTATTTTATCATTATCCTCAGCATCGTTTCCTGCTGCATGGATCAATAAAACACCTTTCTTTTCAGCATATCTGACAGCTTTATCAACTACTTTTTTGTCCCATTTAAAAGCTTTGCCAAAACTCATATTGATAATTTTAGCACCATTATCAGCAGCATATCTGATTCCGTTAGCAACATCTTTATCTCTTTCATCTCCATCAGGAACAACTCTGACAGCCATTATTTTTACATTATCAGCTATTCCATTCATACCAATGCCATTGTTTCTTACAGCTGCTATTATTCCTGAAACATGAGTTCCATGAGATGCATCAGGTCCTTTAACATCGTTATTTCCATAATATCTTTCGGAAGAATCTCCATAATTATCACCAACTATATTTCTGGGATCAAAATCCACATTGTATTGATATAAAACTTTTGTAGAATAATAATCAATAGCTCCTTTAAACTGCTTGTCCAAATATTCTTTGATTGCATCAAAACTGTTTAGATCAGGCTGTGTCATGGCTATTCTTTTAATCATCATCAGGCTTGAAGCCAATTCCGATCCTTCTTCAAATTTGAGGCTGTCCATTTGTTCAAATGTCAGATTATTTTTTTTCAAAGCTTCAGCAACAGCATCAATACTTTTGAAAAGTGATTTTTTTCTCATTGAGAATTTATCTAATTTTTCTGCAGCAGATTTTCTTTCCTTTTCTACAATTTCCTTTGTTTTAAGATATAAATCATATTCTTTTTTTTGCTTCTTATTCAATTTAGCCGGATCTGCATTTTTGTATTTATAATCATATTTTCTATAAAGTCTGGTTACTTCAAGATTATCCTGATTTACATTTCTACCATCTTTTCCTCCGATAAAATTCCATCCATATACATCATCAATATATCCGTTTTTGTCATTGTCGATTCCATCACCGGGAATCTCACCCGGATTGTGCCACATAATATCTTTCAGATCTTCATGCATATAATCAACCCCGCCATCGATCACAGCAACTATTACGGGAGTACTTTTTCTGCCTTTTAGAATTTCAGCATAGGCTTTATTTGAACTTATTCCCGGAACACTATCCTGAACCAGATCCATATGATGCCATCCCTTTAAACTGGGGGCTTGCCCGATAACCATATTTGTTCCAAGAACAAACATTAATAAAACTAATATCTTTTTCATTTTTAAAAATTTAATTTAATATAATATTACAAATAATAATTCCTGCTATTTAGGAGAGTGCAAAGATATAAAAAACCGGTAAAAATCAATGTGAAAATAGATACTCTGCATTTTTTTATAGATAAAAATTGCATTTTAGGCTTTTAATCATTTTTTTTATCAAAAATATCCCTTTCAAAAAAATAGTTTTCTTCATATGGTTCATCATATTCCAATTCGCGTTTTTTATCTGCTTTTTCATGTTCTTCTTCGACATTTTTTACTAAAAATGCGACTAAAATACCAACTAATGCTCCCAATAAATGACTTTCCCATGATATTCCCTGTTTGCCTGGAAAAACTCCTGCGATATATCCACTATAAAGAAAAACTATTACAACACTTAAGATTACTGCGCGAAAGTTTTTCCGAAATACTCCGCTCCAAAATACAAATGAGATCAATCCGTATACTACTCCGCTGGCTCCGATATGATATACCGGACGGGCAAAAAGCCATACTGTAACACCTGTTAAAATATAAATCGTAAAAAAAACGACTTTTGCAACTTTTGAATAAAAAAGCATGATCAATGTCATCATAAGGAAAAGCGGAATAGTGTTTGAAAATAAATGTTGAAAACTGCCGTGTAATAACGGAGACAATAATATTCCGGACAGTCCGTCAATTTCTCGTGGATGAACTCCATACATATCCCAGTTGAAATGACCTAATACTTTTACAATATGAACCAGCCACATAAATCCAACGAAAATAAGCGGAAACTTTATTGCCTGTTTTAATGTGACATATTTGTACATGTAATTATAAATAGCGTCTTTGAATAGTTTTAATAAATTGTCCTATTTTCTTGATGTTATTTGGCTTGTCCCAATTAAATGTTTGAGCCAGCTCTTCCAAAATATATTTTTTTGCTTCTTCAAAATTATTAAAATTGTTAAACTTTTCTATAGCATCTTCAAAAGCGTTTTTATCACCATTAAAAATCTCCTTTATGGTAAATATTTTTTCATTTATTCCAAAAGCTTTTTTTAGATCTTTTATTGGTCTTTTACTTAATTTTTCCGAAAGTTCATTGGAATTGTTTTCAGCGAAAATAGATAAAAATTCATTGGAAAATTCCATTATGGGTTTTTCTTCTTCAACTTCTTTAATATCTTTTTTTTCCATATTTACCTCTTGAGGTTCGGGTATGATCTTTTCAACCTTCACCTCTTCTTTTTTCTCTTCAATATCAGTATCTGACATTATTTCCTGCTTATGTTTCTTTTTTGCTTTATGAGTTTTTGGTTCATTATCTATATCTATTATTGCTTCATAAAGCTTTTTTACATAATCCAAAAGCAGATCATTTTCTATAGCTGAAAGCTGTTCATCATTATCAATCCAATCTTCGAAAGATTTTATCTTTTTTAAATATTTTTTGAATTTTGTTTTATTCATTTTTAACGGTTTACCTTTTCAATAATCAAAGTATTTATCTTTTAACTACGCAGGCAGGGTGCTTTTGAAATGGAAAAAAGAATGTTTTTTCAATCAAAATGATTCTATCTGTGTAGTTACTTTTATCTAAATAAAAACTTAACATAAAACTAAGGATATTTATTGGATTTTTAGCAATAATTTTTTCATAACTTTTAAAAATGATAAGTTTTCTTATTGACACTATAATTTATTTTTCATACCTTCGTAAATCAATAACCAAAATGCCTGATAATGTTTTTAGAACCGCTTTCAAGAGGCCACAGAAGTGGCTGGATCGAAGTAATAACCGGATCGATGTTTTCCGGTAAAACAGAAGAACTAATTCGAAGATTAAGGAGAACTCAGTTTGCTAATCAAAATCTGATTATTTATAAACCTCATAATGATATAAGATATTCTAAAACAAAGGTAGTGTCTCATGATTCCAATTCACTGGAATCTGTAAATGTAAAGAAAAGTACTGATATTCTTAAGGTTCCAAGGGATATCAATGTTGTGGGGATAGATGAAGCTCAATTTTTCGATATGGATCTTCCTGATGTATGTGAAAAATTAGCACTTTCAGGAATAAGAGTAATAATAGCAGGACTTGATATGGACTTTATGGGAAGACCATTTGGGCCTATGCCTGCATTGATGGCAATTGCGGAATATGTTACCAAAGTACATGCTATTTGTCCTCATTGCGGCAATCTGGCAACACATTCATACAGATTGTCAGATGAGACAGAAACTGTTGTTCTTGGAGAAAAAGATAAATATGAACCAAGATGCAGAGTTTGCTATAATATGGGGGATAAATTGGATTTTAGAGCAACAAACGGGAAATTGAAAAAGAAATAATAAAAATATGAAAAAAATAAATTCTGTTCTAATTTCAGTTTATAATAAAGATGGATTATCAGATTTGATATCTTTATTTGAAAAATATAATACCACTATATTTTCAACAGGCGGAACATGGGCTTTTTTGAAAGAAAAGGGTTTGGATCCGATAAAAGTTGAAGATGTGACGGGATATCCTTCCATATTGGACGGCAGGGTGAAAACATTGCATCCCGGTGTTTTTGCAGGTATTTTGGCAAGGAGAGAAGATTCTCATTTAAAACAAATGCAAGATTTGAACTTACCTCTGATAGATATGGTGATAGTTGATCTTTATCCTTTTGAAGAAACGGTGAAAAATACCGATGATAATAATGCGATAATCGAAAAAATCGATATTGGCGGAATATCACTGATACGTGCCGGAGCAAAAAATTATAAAGATGTTTTAGTGGTTGCTTCAAAGGATTATTATCAGGAAGCATACGATGTCCTTACGGAAAATGAAATGCAAACTTCAGAAGAAGTAAGGAAAGAATTTTCAAAAAAAGCTTTTGCCACTTCGATGCATTATGATACTAATATCTACAAATATTTTGCAGATGAAAACTTTCCTGTTATTACAAAAAATATTCAAAATCCGGTACATCTGAGATATGGTGAAAATCCTCATCAGAAAGGAACTTTTTTTGGAAATTTGGATGATATTTTTAATAAATTGAACGGTAAAGAACTTTCGTATAATAATTTGGTGGATGTTGATTCTGCAATAAACGTTATGTCAGAATTTAAAAATGACAAACCTACTTTTGCAATTATGAAACACACCAATACATGCGGGATTGCTACAAGGGATAATATCTCAGATGCCTGGGACAAGGCACTGGAAGGAGATCCGGTATCTGCATTTGGAGGAGTACTTATTGCCAATTCTAAAATAGATATTCAAACAGCTGAAAAAATCGATAAGATATTTTACGAGGTTCTGATTGCACCCGGTTTTGATGAAGATGCATTGGATTTTTTAAGAAAGAAGAAAAAAAGAATAATCCTGCAAATCAAACAATATCCCGAACAAGATATCATTTTCAAAAAGACTTTAAATGGATTAATATCACAGGATGCAGACAATATAACAGAAACAGCGGAAGATCTTAAAACGGTAACCAAAATAAATCCTACTGAAAAAGAGATAGAAGATCTGGTTTTTGCAAATAAAGTGGTGAAACATCTGAAATCAAATGCAATTGCTTTTGTGAAAAACAAACAATTGCTGGGGATGGGATGCGGTCAGACTTCAAGGGTTGATGCCACGAGACAGGGAATTGAGAAAGCTCAGAGATTGGGATTGGATCTAAAAGGAGCTGTGATGTCTTCAGATGCTTTTTTCCCTTTTCCTGACAGTATCGAACTTGCACACAAAGCAGGAATTACCGGTATTATTCAACCGGGGGGTTCTATCAAAGACAATCTGAGTCTTGACTATTGTGACAATAATAAATTGTCAATGGTTTTTACAGGCAACAGACATTTCAAGCATTAATGTTATGAGTTACAATCTTTGCATAGATATAGGCAATACAAATATAAAATCAGGGATTTTTCACAATGATGATTTGGTGGAAAAATATTATGGTGATGAATTTATTGATAGTGCATGTGAAAAATATGATATTAAAAACTGTATAATTTCTTCGGTAAGGAAAAAAATACCTGATAATATTTATAAAATAAAAGATAAGGTTTCCAATTTTATAGTTTTATGTCATAAAACAAAGCTTCCGGTAAGAATAAATTATAAAACGCCTGAAACATTGGGAAGGGATAGAATTGCTGCTGCGATAGGATCAAAAAAATTATTTCCCACAGAAAATTGTATTGTTATTGATGCCGGCACTTGTATTACTTATGATTTTATAGATAAAAATAATGTTTTTCAGGGAGGGAATATTGCTCCCGGAATACATATGAGAATGGAAGCAATGCATCGGTTTACCAACAATTTGCCATTAGTAGAAATAGATTATAACGAAGATCCTCTTGGTAAGAGTACTGAAGAAGCATTACAAAATGGTGCATTGCGAGGTACGTTTTGGGAAATTTCTTCGTTTATACAACTGATATTGGACAAATTTGGTGATTCTAAGGTTATTTTTACCGGTGGAGACGCAAAATATTTTGTAAATCATTTTAAAACTACGATATTTGCAAACCCAAATTTAGTCCTGGTTGGATTAAATGAAATAATAAAAGAATATGAATAATAAAAAAAGTATATTTTTAAGCATAATTTTTATATTTACTACTTTGATTGTAGTGGCTCAACCAAAAGATAATTCTCCTTATTCCAGATATGGATTAGGAGATCCGGTTGATAATAATTTTGTGTATTTTAGAACAACCGGACTCAGTGGAGCTTTTTACAATCCATATCAGATCAATGTTGTCAATCCGGCTTCCAACGGATATTTGCGAGCAACTGTTTTTGATATAGGTTTGTATGCAAAATATGCCGGATTAAAAACAAATTCCAATTCTACCGGTATTTACAGCGGCAATTTGGAATATATCTCTCTGGGAATTCCTTTGATAAACCCTATAAATGATCTTTTAGAAAAAAAAGTGAGAAAATATGATATCGGTTTGACTTTTACACTAATGCCAGCTTCCATTGTCGGATATGATGTAAGTTCAGATGAAGAAAGGGAAGGAATTGGTATTATCAGACGCACTTATAAAGGTACAGGAGGAACATATAAATTTATGACAGGATTAGGAGGCAGATACAATAATTTTTCATTTGGATTTAATGTGGGGTATTTTTTTGGTAAAATAAATTATGACAGGGAAATTCTATTTCCCGGATTGAACAATCCATATAGTAACAATTATCATACGGATTTTTCCGTAAATGGTTTTATTTATAATGTAGGTACGATTTATAATGTTGTTTTGAATAAAAAAGAGTTGAAGGAAAAAGAAAATACAGGTGTCAAAAAATTAATTTTTGGTATTTATGGAAATACTAAAACTAATTTCAAAACGAAAGGTACTGTTGTAAACACCAGTACTATTTATGATGTGAATTCTCCTTCGACGACAACAGATACTGTTTATTCTGATAAAAATAAGTCAGGAACAGGAACTTTACCTGTAAATTTCGGAGGGAGTATTATTTACAATGATAAAGATAAATATATTTTCGGAGTCGATTTTTCAAAATCTCTCTGGAATCAATATACAAATGATATAAAACCTGATAATCTGAAAGACAGTTATAAAATATCTATTGGTGGTCAGTATACACCTGACATAAACTCTTATACCAATTATTTTAAAAGAGTAAATTACGGAATGGGTATTTATTACCAAACAGATCCGAGAAGTGAAGGCGACAATCAATTTGAAGAAAAAGGAATACATTTTGGAATGGGATTACCATTTGTATTCAAAAGAAAAATATCCAGAATCAATTTAGATTTGAATTTTGGGAACAGGGGAAGTAACTTATCAATAAGTGAAAATTTTGTTAAATTTAGTTTAAGTGTAACATTTAATGACACAGAATGGTTTGTAAAGAGAAAATACTATTAATTTTGTACAATAAAATAATGGTATTATTTTGAAAATTAAAAACATAAAAAAATGAAAAATTTACTTGTAATAGTTTTGTTTATAGTATTTGCTGTCAACGCGGGGATTAGTCAATGTGAAAATTGGGTTGGCAAAAAATTTGAAGAAGATGCAAAAAATGCACATTCAATTTATAGACAATCTTTGAAGATCAAAGATTACAAACTGGCTTTTGAATATTGGAGACAAGCTTACAAGCTGGCTCCTGCAGCCGATGGTAAAAGAGATTATCACTTTTGGGATGGTATCAAGCTTTATAAAATGGAATATGACAAAGCTGTTGATCCGGCAGTTAAGAAAAAATATGTTGATACCATTATGATGCTTTATGATGCTATGGCTGATTGTTATGCAAATAAAGGTATTCAATTGAAAGGATGCAATTCCGATAGTTGTTATAACGAAAAAGTAGGTTATGTTTTAGGCAGAAAAGCATATGATATGTTTTATACCTATAAGATGCCTTATGATCAGGTGTATAAAACAGCTAAGGAAAGTTTGGAAAAAGCTTGTAAAAAAGCAGAATATAGTGTGTTGATCCCATTTGGATTTACTCTCGCCGATCTTTATAAGAAAGGAAAAGTTTCTAAAGAAGAAGCCAGGGAAATTATAGATAAAGCTCAAAGGATAGCCGAGTACAATATTAAAAACGATAAGACTTACGGACAGTATTGGGACCAATCCCTTAAAAGAATGGATTTAGATCTGAAAGATGTTGAAAAAGATGTTTTTGATTGTGAGTTCTTCAAGAAAAAACTCAGACCTCTTTATGATGAAAAGAAAGATGATAGTAAGACGGTTAAATATGTTTTGGTTACTTTGAAGCAACAAGGGTGTCCTGATGACGACCCCATGGTGAAAGAAGTTGATGAAACCTGGAAAATATATGCTGAAGAATATAATAGAAAGCTTACAGATTCTCTGGAGAAGGCAAATCCTGCTCTTGCGGGTAACAGACTTTCCAAAGAAGGTAAATATCATGAAGCAGCAGCAAAATATCAAGAGGCTATTGATCAAGAGACGGATCCTGATAAAAAAGCTCAGTTTTTGTATGCTTTGGCTGCTATTCAATTTGCTCATCTTAATCAATATTCAAAAGCAAGAGCAAATGCTCTGAAAGCAGCAAATTTGAAAAAAGGATGGGGGAAACCATATATTTTGATAGGTGATATGTATAGCAAATCTGCAAAATCATGTGGAGATGCATGGAACCAAAGACTTGCAATTTTGGCTGCATTGGATAAATATTATCATGCAAAATCAATAGATCCGGGTGTTGCTGACCAGGCAAATAAAAGAATATCAAAATTCAGTGGATCAAAACCTAAACAGGAAGATGGATTTATGAGAGGATATAAAGAAGGTCAAGTGATCAGTACAGGATGCTGGATAGGGGAAAAAGTGAAATTGAGATTTTCAAAATAGTAAAGTTTTAATAAAAAAAAGCCGTTTCAATTTTGGAACGGCTTTTTTTTTGTAAAAATTCCGTATTAAATTAACCTTTTTTATATTAAAAATCGTTGTAAGTATATTGATGGTTAATTTGTATTAATGTTTTGTTAAAAAATAGTTTTTTGAATTATAATTTGAAGCGTTAGTATATATTTGAAGTATCTTTATTATAAATATTACTTATGAGTAAATACATTATATTATTTTTATTGATTATTGTTTCTGTATCGACCGGTTATTCTCAACCTGTCAATGATGAATGTGAATCGGCTATAATATTGGAAAATGTTGATGATTGGTGTTCAGCTGACGGGCAATTTAATAATGTAAGTGCTACTCCCAGTGGATATGGAGCACCGGACTGCTGGGATGCGGCTAATCATGATGTTTGGTTTAGATTTACGGCAACAGCTACTGCCGTCAATATTTTTGTTTCCGGTGCAGGCAATGAAGGAACATTGCAAAACCCAATGGTTTCATTGTATATAGACAATGGTTGTTTTGGTACGATCTATCAAAAACAATGTAAGATTGATTATAATAATGCTAATAGTGTTGAATTAACCGAAGGTGCTTTGATAGTAGGGGAATCATATCTGATAAGGATAGACGGTCAAAATGGGAATATGGGAGAATTTAAGCTTTGTATAAAAAACTTTAATCCTCCTGTCGAACCGGGACAGGATTGTGCAACAGCCGCCCTTCTATGTGATAAATCTCCTTTTGTTGTAAAATATGTAACAGGTGCGGGTGATGATCCTAATGAAACTAATTCGACATGTATATCAGAAGAAAAGCAAACAACCTGGTTCAAATGGATAGCAAAAAATGACGGAACCCTGACTTTTGTACTCACTCCGATACAGATTACAGATGATCTGGATTTTGTAGTATTTGAATTGCCAAATGGTTATGATGATTGTGAAGATAAGATAACATTGCGTTGTAATGCTACATTTGGTGGTAATTATGCTTCCTGTGGACCTAAAACGGGATTGGATCTGTTATCTACTGATATCGAAGAAAACTATAATTGTGATGCCGGTGAAGATGGTTTTGTGAAATACATAGATATGCAAAAAGGTCATGCATATGCTTTGGTGGTCAATAACTGGTCGGCTTCGGGAAATGGATTTTCAATTGAATTTGGCGGAACAGGAGAATTTGAAGGACCTGAACCTGATTTTGTATTTGATCCACCGACCGGATTAAGATGCGAAGATTCTATACAAATAACGGATATTACGGATTATAAACTTGGGACTATTGTAGACAGAAATTGGACCTTTGGTCGTGATGCCAGTCCACAGGTTAGACATGGAGACGGGCCTTATAAAGTATTTTATGATTCTTATGGCTGGAAATCTGTTACTCTTACAGTAAAAAGCGATAAAGGTTGTGTTAGTACGACGGTAAAAGATATATGGATGGAACCATGTTGTGAAGATTTACCTGTTGATGAAAGATTAAAAATAAAAATAGATAGTGTCAGTAATCCTGTTTGCACAGGAGATACCAATGGAGTTATTTATGTTTCGGGAATCAGAGGAGATCCATATTACAGATTTAGCATTCAGGATACTAATTTCAACTACAATCCAATATTTCATAATCTTGGGCAAGGCACTTACAAAGTTTATATTGTGGATAAAAAAGGATGCCGCGATTCCATTTATGTAGATATTATTGACCCGGAAGAATTAATTGCAGATGCAGGTCCGGATCAAAATTTGGATTTGGGGGATTTTACTTTTATGAATGGTAATTATTATCCTCCGGAATACGATGTCAAATATGAATGGATTCCTACTTATAATCTTGTTGATTCATCTGATTTGGAGACAAAAGCATATCCTTATGAAACTACAACTTATACCCTTAGAGTTGTTCAGGACAAAACCGGTTGTGTTGCTGAAGATGATATGACTATTTTTGTAAAAGCAAACAGGTTGGTAAGAATTCCAAATGTTTTTACTCCAAATGGTGACGGCATGAATGATATGTTCACAGCATATAATATAAAAGCAGCTTTTGGTATAGATGAAATGAGAATATATGATCGATGGGGTGAATTGGTATATAAAGCCAAAAATATTGATATCGGTAATGAGAATCAGGGTTGGGATGGGACTTTCAAAGGGCAAAAAGTCAATCCGGGAGTCTATGTTTATCTGTTTATGATTAAATTTTTGGATAATAAAATTATTCCTTTTGCAGGAGATATTACTGTGTTGAGATAGAAATAAAAGCGGGATACATCATTTGTTGTTGTAAATGGATTTGATTGTTAAGGTAAATTAAACGTAACTACTCAGGTAGTGTGCTTTTAAGATGAAAAAAGAGGTTTTTTCAATTAAAATGACTCTACGTGAGTAGTTACAATTAAACATAATAAACAATTTGTCTAAATATAAATCAATAATTATGAAACATCTGTTTTTAATCCCTGTTTTTTTTGTATTTGCATTGAATACTGTTTTGTCTCAACCATTAAATGATAATTGTTCAGGCGCTATAGTTCTCCCTCCTTTGCTTGATTATTGTTCAACTCCGGGAGATTTTACCAATGAAGGAGCTACACCAAGTGATTTTGATACTCCGGAGTGTTGGGATACTATTGATAATGATGTTTGGTTTAAATTCACTGCATTAAAAAAAGCTGTAAATATTATTGTGTTTGGAAAAGGTGCTTTTGGAACCCTCCAAAATCCCATGATCGCACTGTATAAAGATTCGGAATGTTCAGGAGATCTTGAGTTACTTAAATGCAGCTATGATCAATACTCTTCTAATATAGTTGAATTGAATAAATATGATTTGGTGCAGGGAGAAAAATATCTAATCAGAATTGATGGACAGAATGGAGCAACAGGTAATTTCAAGTTTTGTATGAAAAGCTATAACCCAATTCCTGAACCGGGACATGATTGTAGTTCTGCAACTATTCTTAAAGATACCACTCCTTTTGTAGTTAATTATTTATCAGGACCTGGAGATGATCCTTACGAAACTTCAAATACTTGCATAAATGATGAAAAAAACAGTACTTGGTTTAAGTGGACTGCCGGAAGTGACGGTAGTATGACATTCACTATTTCACCATTGCAAAATACAGATGACATAGATTTTGCATTGTTTGAATTGCCGGGAGGACCGGATGATTGTGAAAACAAAACGGTTTTGCGTTGTGATGCTACTTATGGTGGTAATAATTCATCTTGTGGTTCGGATACCGGTTTGGATATGGAATCTACAGACCTGGAGGAAGACTATAATTGCGATGCGGGGGAAGACGGATTTGTTAAGTTTTTGGATATGCAAAAAGGCAAAACTTATACTTTGGTGGTAAATAACTGGTCTGCATCGGGATTAGGATTTTCGATTAAATTCGGAGGGACAGGAACTTTTGATAATACTGTCTCTACGGAAGAGTATTTTGATGAGGAAATAAATAAAGAAATATATATACCTAATATTTTTACTCCCAACAATGACGGTAATAATGATTATTTTACTGTTTTTAATAAAAGTAATGCCCTGAAGATCGAAGAAATGATGATATTTGACAGAACGGGTAAACTGATATTTCAAAAATCCGATTTTCCTTTATATACGCAATTTATGGGTTGGGACGGAACTATGGACGGGCAACCGGTCAATAACGGAGTATATGTTTATATTATCAAAGTCAAATTTGAAGATGGAGAATATAAGCAATATGCAGGAGATGTAACAATACTGAGATAATGAATGTGTATTTGCATTGAGGGTTGATTCTCTATAGGTTGCCGGGTTTGTCGAGGTATAGGAGTTAGAGGCAAATGGTGGTAAAATCGAAATGATGAAATATATCCGATACAACTTGATTTTACTGTAATGTATTTGAAACTTTTAAAATTTTCAGGAAGATACGTATTATATATGAAGACTAACTCTATGAACTCCGGGAGTATATTTTTTTGCGATAATGGATTTTAAAATATCGTAATACTTTTTTTCCGCTATAAAATCAATATCTCCCAAGTCGATTATTAAAATAGGAAAAGAAACAATATTGCGGAAGTACTCAAAATATGAATCCTGTATATTGTAAAGATATTCTCTTGATATGTTTTTTTCAAACTCACGTCCTCTCTTTTTTATATTTTTTAACAGGATATCGACGTTTCTGTGAAGATAAACCAATAAATCGGGATTAGGAAAATTTTGTTGAAGTGTAGTGAATAGTTGTTGAAATAATTTGAATTCTTTTTCATTTAGATTTTTTCTGGCAAATATCAGGGTTTTCATAAAAACATAATCCGAGATACTAAAGTCGCTAAAAAGACTTTGTTGAAGAATTAGACTATCTTCCATTTGCTTATATCTTTCAGTCATAAAAAACAATTCAACAGTAAAAGCATATCTTTTAGGATTTTCATAAAATAAGGGTAAAAAAGGATTCTCCTTAAATTCTTCAAGTATCAAACGGCAGTTGTATTCATCATGAACCATTTTGGTAAAAGAAGTTTTACCGGCACCAATATTGCCTTCAACTGCTATATATCTATATGGGAAATCAATTTTCATTAATAATTAAATTGTATAAAGTCTTATTGCATTAGTATCATCAACCGAATTCAAAAGTTCTTTGATTGTTTTTTTACTAAACGGATCAGTTATTTCATACGAAATATCACACAAAGGTATTAAAACAAATTTACGTAAATGGAATCTTGGGTGAGGAATTATTAAATTTTTTTCATATATGTTTTTATTTCCATAAAAAATTATATCAATATCTATCGTTCTTTCTCCCCATCTTTCTATGATTTTTTTTCCTAATTCAAGTTCAATTTTTTTTAAAATTTTTAATAATTTCCAGGGGGAAAGGTCTGATTCTATTTCAAGGATGCAATTCAAAAATTCATTTTGGTCTTTTTTTCCCCATGGTTCGGTAATATATTTTTTTGAAATATTAAGAATGCGGATTCCACTATGATTGATTTTTTTTATTGCCAATTCGATATTTTGTATCTTATTTCCTTTGTTGCTTCCCAGTGATAAATATATCTTTTCCATATCCGGAATAATTATTTACGATATAAATAATAAAGAATTGCTTGCCGCAATTCTTCAGGTATTATATCAATACTATAGGATTTATGTCGTTTTTGTTTTATAAAACTCTTTAATTGCCTTTATGTATCTGTTATATTCTTTTTTGACTTCAGGAGCCATGACCACCAGTCCTATCATATTGGGAAATACCATTGCAAATATCATGGCATCCGAAAAATCTACAACAGCTCCAAGACTTGCTGAAGAGCCGATGATGGTAAATATAAGAAATATAACTTTATAAGTAAGATCCATCTTCTTTGTCCTGCCAAATAAGAATTTCCATGATTGCAATCCGTAATAAGACCATGATATCATTGTAGAAAAGGCAAATAAAACAACTGCTATTGTCAATATATATTTGAATCCCGGAATGGCAGAATTAAACGCTTGTGAAGTAACCATCACACCTTCGGAAGTAGATCCCGGTTGTTGTACATAATAACCTGTGATAATAATTACCAAGGCAGTCATTGTACAAATAATTACCGTATCTACAAATGGTCCAACCATTGCAACCAATCCTTCACTTACAGGAAATCTTGTTTTTACTGCAGAGTGTGCAATGGCAGCGGAACCTACTCCCGCTTCATTGGAAAATACAGCTCTTCTGATACCTTGTACCATAACTCCTATCATTCCTCCGGCTATAGCTTTTGAACCGAATGCTTCGGTGAAAATCAAAGATAAAGCACTTCCTATCTTATCATAATTTACCAAAATGATCAAAATGGAAGCTCCGACATATACGATAGCCATAATAGGAACTATCTTGGAAGTCACACTTCCGATTCTTTTGATCCCGCCGATAATTACCAAAGCGACTAAAAATGCAACTACTACACCAAAAGCAAATCCGGCATAACCGGCATTCCAACCTATTATTCCGATAAATTGTTGAGCAGCCTGGTTTGCCTGAAACATATTTCCTCCCCCAAATGAACCGCCAATGGTCATAATAGCAAAGAAAATAGCGAGAAATTTACCAAAATTAACCCAACCTCTTTTAGCAAATCCTTTTTTCAGGTAATACATCGGGCCACCGTGTACAGTCCCGTCAGGTTCTATATCCCTGTATTTTACTCCTAATGTACATTCTACAAATTTGGTTGACATTCCAAACAAACCTGCCAATATCATCCAGAAAGTAGCTCCCGGACCTCCGATACCGATCGCTATTGCAACTCCGGCAATATTTCCTAATCCAACTGTAGCAGATAATGCAGCTGTTAAAGCCTGGAAATGGCTTACTTCACCAATATGTTCCTCTATTTTTTCCGTTTTAAGTATATCTCCGTCCTCAGTTCCGATAAGATAGTCATCAGTATGTACAGGAGTAGCATCTGCATCAATTTCATCAAATGTTCCTCTTGTGACTTTCATCGATAATAAAAAGTCCTTGATATTTACAAACTTAAAATAAAAAGTAAAATAAATAGCTCCTAAAATCAGAATTATCAGAATAATCGGCACCTCTACTCCTGGCATCAGTTCAATCGGATAAAAAACTTTACCAACAATAAAATCCGAAACCGGTTTGAATTTTTCATTAATTCTTTCATCCAATCCTTTTTCCTGTGCAAAAGAAAAGAAGGATGTAAATAAAAACAATATGGAAAAGATAGTTCTTTTGAGTTTCATATTATGAGTTTTTCATATTTAATCAGCCCGTAAAAATATATTTTATTTTTCATTTTTAATAAAATTTATAGAGTTTTATGTGTTTTTTATCTATTTTCAAATAATAAATAAAACACTTGAACAATATTTTCTTTTATTTGTAAATTAATTTAATAAATATTTAATATTATGTTTATAGATTTGGTTGCAGCTTTACTTATACTATATGGCTTTTATATCGGTTACAACAGAGGTATTATAAAAACTGTTTTTGCTGTTTTTTCAATATTGATAGGAGTATTAGCTGCTGTAAAATTATCGCCTTTTACAATTGCTTTGCTGGAAAAAATGATAAATATTCATCCCGGTTTGACATTTGTACTTGGTTTTGCTCTGACTTTTATCGTGATATTGATAGTAATAAGGTTCATTGGTAAAAAACTGGAAGATATTCTGAAATTTGCCCGAATAAATTTTTTGAATAAAATATTAGGAGGAGGAATAATGGCTGTTTTGTTAATGGTTTTTTACAGTTATGCTTTGTGGGGTATTGATACTCTTCAATTGCTTTCCGACAACAATAAAAATTCTTCTGTTTCTTATGATTATCTTGAGACTCTTCCTTCACAAACAGATAAGACATTAGCTAAACTAAAACCTTATTTTGAGGAATTTTGGAATAAAATGGCAGATACCTTTGATCAGATAAAAGAATATGAAAAACCTGAAAAAAACAGTTG
>JALVEG010000639.1 GCA_027031145.1 Saprospiraceae bacterium
CAAAACCATTGTAATTATCAAGATCAAGGAGGTTAGATAATTGGGCACCGCTTCCGTTATCCATAAAATAATTGCAGCCACAAATATTGCCAACATGGCATAGTTTGCTCTGGAAAATCCTTCCGGCCCAAGTTCACCAAGACGCTTCAATGCGGATTTGCTTAATCCCTGCATATCAATATTTGATAAAAAGGGAATATCTACAAACCAATATAACAATATAAAAGCGATTATGGCAATAGGCCCTCCGACCAAAGCCATAAATTTTTCAAAACCGGATTTTTCTCTTACCGGAAGCCTCTCGACTTTGTAATTGTTCATATCGAGAGGATCAAATTCTTTATGTTTTATTTCTTTTTCCAATTTTTATATGGATTTTTCATCAGCATGGCATTATAATATTTCACATCACCTGTAACCTCTTCACCAAGCCAATCAGGTTTTTCAAAAATATCTTCTTCAGATTCAAGTTCAACTTCGGCAACTGTCAAGCCTTCATTATCACCGTGAAATTCATCTATTTCATAGATATATCCCTTGTATTTGACATAATACCTGGTTTTATCAATTGTACCGGGTTCACAGATTTTCAACAGGTCTTCAGCATCCTTGACGCTTATTTCTTTTTCCCATTCATATCTGCTCATTCCAGATTTATCACCAATCCCTTTAATCGTTAAATAGCCTTTATCTCCTTTAATCCTGACTCTCACGGCTCTTTCGGGAACCGATGACAAATATCCCTGAACTATTCTTTTTGATTTGTTGATACATTTTTTAAAATCATCATTTTTTACTAAAAACTTTCTTTCAATTTCTTTTCCCATTTTATTAACCTTTTTATTAAATATTAATTTGCTAAAAGTATAAATTTTCTCTGTCAAATAAATTTGACAGTCCAGATTTTCTTCCATGTCCTGATAAGCGAATGTCTCTGACTTCGCTTTCACGGCACCTTAACATCTACGTATTTCTTTTCCATATTCTAATCTTTACTCATCAGAATTTGTCTGAAACCCTGTTAATCAATCGCTGCCTGTCCAATGAAACAAATGAAATGTTTCACTAGGAGTGGGGTCTTGAGGATAAATTTTATTAACTTATAATTTTGACTTTAGTTTCAAATTATCAACCCTTTCCTTTTTTCCACCCCCTTTTCCCCCGCCAGCGGGGGATTAATTCCGGTTTCAAAAACAACTTTAATAGTATATCTCAATAAGCAAGTTCTTCATAACTTCGCTTCTTCACTTCTAAAATCATAAATCCCTGTTCGGTGTTCGGTATTCAAAACCTCCAAACTTAATTTTATGTCAAATAAATTTGACATTCCAATTTCCTTACTCGACACTTATAAGTGAGCGTTTCTTTATCTCGCTTCCGAATGCCCCAACATCAAAACTTCCAAACTTTATAACTCATCGCCTACTAGCCCTTTCGCCCAACCTTTCTCTCCAAGTCTCTCCCTCTCTCATTCTCTCCATCCCTCCGTCTCCCAGTCACCATCTCGCCTCATCGCCTACTCGCACGTTCACCCACTCGCCCAATCGCCTGCTCTAATTCGCCAGTGGCTTATCTATCATTCCTATCACGCGTTTTATCGCCTGAAGGTAATTAATATTTTCTACTCCTTCCAAGCCAAGATCCTTAATGGTTTTTAAAATATCATCAACTTCTGTGGATTCGGAATTAACGCTAACCACTTTTGCGCCATTGATAAGTACATTTGCAAATTCACAGATAGTATCATTTACCATATAACCAAACCTGTGCTTATGAACTTTGACAGCCTGAAGATCAGGATGCTCTTTTATCATTTCAAGAAATTCTTCCAGTGTATATTCCTTTTTGTTTAATTCAGGCATACCCACTTGAAATGCGGGAAAAACTTCATTTTCCAGGATTTCTTTAGATATTGGAAATTCCGCTTTCATCAAAGGATTCCATTGCTCAAGTCCCTTTACCGTCTGAACATAAGTTTTGATATCCATTTTACCATCACGTATCTTGGTGTTGTTGATATCATTAGTTTTTGAAACAATATAGATCTCATCTGAATGTCTTTCTTTTACTTTTTCTGGTACAGGTGCGGACAATTCTGCCATTTTTTTTGCCGCTTTATCAAAATTTTGCCCGAAAGACCTAAATTCAAATCTGGGTTTTGACTGTTCTCCTATTTTAAGTTTTGTCATTATTTTTATTTTTAATTATTTGTATGAATATATTTGCACTTTATTTGCCCCATCAAGGACGATATATATTTGTTTTGTAACATTATCCACTACAATTCCTTCTGCTTTAGTATCTGAAATCCTGTAAGAAACAATCTTCTCACCATTTAACTCACATTTACTTATTGTTTTTGATTGATCACTAACTATCCAAAGCACTTGTTCTGTCCTTTCATAAAAAATACCTGAATAATCAGATGCAAAATCAAGTTCGGTTTGATTCACTATCTTGCCTTTATCATCTACTTCTATCAACAAACCGGGATCTTTTTCATTCAATACATAAAGATGATTATTATCCGGATTAAAAGTTATTCCTTCTAATCCGCTGTTTTCTGCATTTTCTTCAATATCCAGATGAAATCTTTTCAATTCCACGCCATCTGAATTAAGCCTGACTACTTCTCTCAATCTTTCTTCTACCACATAAATATCCCCTGAAACAGGATCGACTGTTATTCCTTCAAGATCATTCCCTTTGTAATTCAATTCCCCTACCAAAGCGCCTGTCAAAGTAAGTTTGTATATCATGGAAGTATGATCACTAACCGTATATAAAGCTGTTTTATTTGAATTGAAGGATAAGCCCGAAGGTTCAGGTATCGCTATCGGGCTTTCCTTTATAAATTGTAAATTTTCAAATTGAACTTTTGTATCCTCTTTCGTACAAGAGAAAACCGTCAAAAAGAGACCTACTACAAAAAGTTTTTTAATTACCATTTGAACTTCCCTTCGATTCTTCTGTTAAAATTGACCATTTTTCAGCTCCGTCAGGTACTCTGCCTACTAATCCTTCATGTCCGTCAGGCCAATCTTCTTTGAGCAATTGATCAACTATATTACCCGATGCATCAAGCAATGTAATACTTTCTCCACTACTTGATATTTTAAACAGAGTAGTCGCTCCTCCGTCACAATCCAATGTCCAGAATCCTCCTGCAGGAATTATAGTTCCTCCCGGAATTTCATAAGCCTCTGAAGGATCTTTATCGTGCAACTTGTATCCTCCCAGATCAATATCTGCATTTGTTCCATTGTACAATTCAATATAATCAGGATCTCCATGCCCTTCGATTTCATTCAATACCAAAGCTTCCAGTATTACAGGAGGAGCAACGGTATATGAAGGCCATGTTGATAATATATCGTGATCAAATCCTTCTGTTAAAGGATAATAACTTTTCTGACCTGACAAATCCTCAGCTCTCATATAATATTTAACAACAGTATTATTTGGTTGTCCCGGGATTTTACCTTCATAAGTGTTACCTCCAATATTGTTCATAACAATTTTCACCTTATCATCAATTGTTTGATCTCCGGCTACATAATACAATCTCACATCATCTATTCCCGAAGCATCATAGACATCAATTTTTATAGTTACTGCTTCATCAGCTGCCGGATTCTCCGTTGAAATATTAAAATTGGAAAAAACAGGATATCCGTTTTCCACCACAATTTTCAAAGGATCATCCGGTGCTGATTCAGGAAAATAACTTTTCAAACCGGTTTCATCAGCTGCCATTATATAATATTCCAATTCTTCACCTGCCGGAATAACAGGTAATTTGTATGCATATTCATTTCCTCCGACAGGAACCATGTCCACAAATGAGAATTCACCATCATATTTATAATACAATTTCACATCTCTAACTCCTGACAGGTCAACAACTATTGCCGATAAAGTATATTGTGTATTGTCATCCAAACTCAATATTGTATCAGCTGTGATCACAGGTGCTGTATTATTATTGCTATTGGGGGCTCCCGGAGAAGGAATTATCACATCCCAAACAGGTCCTCCGTCTGTTGTACGTCCATAAGCTGTTCCGTCATCCAAAGGAGGCAAATCTATTTGATCAATCAATTTCCCTTCAGTATCAACCAATTTAATAGGTTCTCCTTTAGAAGAAATTTTAAAATTTGTGTGAATAACACCTTGGTCATCAACAGTGTTCTCATCATCAGCTAATATCACCAAATACCCATAAGCATCAACAGAACCAGAAGGAATAACATAATCGGATCCTCCATCTGAAATAGTGTATCCTGATATATCTACAACTGCATCGGATGCATTGTATAGCTCTACATAATCGGGTGAACCTGTAGAAACCAATTCGTTTAAAAAAATAGGTGAATCCGTACTTGGAAGTGACGGTTCTTTTAAATCTTCATCTTTCACGCAAGATGAAATCCCTATAAGAACGATAAATAAACTTAAAATTAAATGTTTCATTTTTATTATTTTTTTGTTTAAAATTATTTATTACCAAATATTATATTAAAAATCCACTTCAATCCTTGCAGATATAAAGCCAAAATCATCTCCGGCTTCTCCGGCAGGAACATTCAGATCTGTAACATCTTTATATTTCTTTCCTGATTCATCTTCATAGATGTACAATTTACCTTTACCATTTGCATACCTGTCATGATTGAGATAATTATAATTCAACATCATTTTTACATTTGAATTTGCATAATAAGTCAATCCCAAAGTATAACTTTCTCCTGCACCTCCAAATACATTTGCATCTTTATCATTTGCATTTACATAACTATATCTGAATGCAAGTTCGAGTTCTCCCCAATCATTTTTTCTTGATATTTGTGTAAATTCACCTTCTGCGTTATTATAATTGTATTTTGAACCAAAAATAAGCCATCCAACCTGAGCATAACCTCCGTCAAAATTTGCTGTATATGCATCATCTATTCCATAAACATTATTCTTCATATACTCGCTTTGGAACATAAAACTGTTGTAAGCAGCAGCAAATTCGACTCCAAATAAAATCCTGTGATCCACATCACTCATATTGTCAGTATCGATATATTTTTTCCTGTTTATTGAAGTTAATGACCTTGTACTAAAGCGGTAACTGTTTATCTCTTCATCACTTGTTTTAGGTGTACGATATGATCCTGCTACTCCGAGGTGAAGAACTTTATGAGGCTTTTGAATTGGCATAACAGCAACCCTGCCCGTATACGAAATCCCTTCATCCAAACCATTCTTTTTATTATGTGCTTGAGACAATTCAACTTCTTCAAAACCACCTACATCATTAAAATATACTCCTCCGATCGCAAGCCAGTGCTGACCCCATTTTGAAGCAGCCACACCAAGATGTCTGGAAGGTGCAAATTTTGAAGGTAATGATCTTTCAATAAAAGTTACATACCTTGAAGAGGTAGTAGTTTCCATAGAAAAAGATTCTTTATAATTTCCTGCTTTGATAAAACCGTTTTTCAGTTTATACTTGATAATAGCATCTTTGATCTCAGTAGCTGATCCGGCAAAATCCAGATCGATCTCTCCATACCAATTCTTCCATAAATTAGCCTTAACAGCAAAACGCATTCTTCTGATAGTCAATCCGTCTCCGATATCATTGATAGGATTTCCAAAGAATTTTGCTCCGTCAAAATATACTCTGTTGTCAAGCCAGTATTTGAAATCTTTATCTTTACTTTCAAATACAAGGATTCCGTTTCTTGCTTCTGCATCCAATCCGACTCTTTCTACCTTTACACCGTATTGATTGTATCTGACATCAGAAGTATCTTTTTTTACATTTGTATCCTGCGAAAACACTGTTGTTGAAAACAACATAACAAACAACAAAATAATATGTTTGTACAATTTTAAATAATGTTTTTGATTCATAGTAAATTAATTTTATTAAGAAATAAGTTATAAATTTTGCAATACTTTATCCAATTTTTCATCAGGCCCCAGATTCATTTTTTTTCTCAATCTATACCTGTTCATTTCCACACTTTTGGGAGATATATTTGTCAATGCCGCAATTTCTTTTGAAGACATATTTAGTCTCAGATAAACACATAATCTTTTTTCATTCTTTGTAAGGTCAGGATATAGAGAATTCAATTTGTAAAAGAAATCTTTATTCAATTCATCCACATGCATTTGAAATGCTTCCCTGTCATTTTCAAGATTTTGGTTTTGTGATATTAACAAATACAAATTATTCAATTTTTTTATTATCGCTAAGTCATTTGTTTCAAGCTTTATTTCTTCGATTTTTGCTTTTAACAATTCCAGAAAATTGTTTTTTTCAATCAAATTCAAAGCCATTGTTGTCAATTCTTTATTTTTATAATTCAATAGATCTTCCATTTGTTGATTTTCAAGCAATTGATATTTTGTTTCTATTTCTGCCAGAGCTTTTTGGGCATCCAATATCTGAGCATTTTTGCTAAGAATCAACTTATTCCTTTTGTACATTGAATTCAACCATCTGAAAATAAAAAATATTAATCCTGCTAAAACAGCAAGTATAAATGCTAAGTTGAAGTATTTTGATATGTTTTTATCTTCACTATCTGATTTTATTTTTAATTTATCAAAATACTTTTTTGCAACACCATGATTATCGTTTGATTCAACACTAACACTGTCTATTGAACTATTTACAGAGTCAATATTTACAGAGTCTGTCAATGGAATAGTTATTGACTTAGTATCTTTATCGATTCCTTTTTTATTTCTTTTAAGAATTTTATTTGTAATGACATTATTTCCATTTTCGCTACTTACGGGAATCAAAAAAACATTATTAACAAAGAATAATGCAAAAAATGAAAATACTCCTGCAATTACAGGTGTGGCAATCCATCCAAGACTGATTCCACCCAGTATTTTATAATTAATATTGTAACCTCCTTTCAATAATCCCAAACCTAAAATCGATCCTACTATTACCTGCGAACTAGAAACAGGTACCAATGGAATAGGAGGCAATCCAAGACTTTGTACAAAATTGGATAAACTTGTAGAAGAGAAAATGAATAATACCAATGAATGAGACAGTACTGTGATTATGGCAGATTTTGACGATAATTGCATCAATCCTCCGCCAACGGTATCCATCACCCTTTTGGAATATGTAAAAATACCAACTGCTATTGCTATACCACCCAACAAAAACAACTGTTGAACACCGCTCAATTTGAATAAACCGAAATTGAGATAGCTTTCAGGTGCAGCGGATACAAAAACTCCCATTACATTCGCAATATTATTTGCACCTAAACTAAAAGATCCGAAAGCACCTACAAGAAGTAATGAAAATCGAATATAAGCATCTTGCTTCAAAAGATGAATGCCGACTACCTTGAAGTAAATATGTTGGATATAATATAATATAATGGCAAATACCGCTCCGAGTATAGGCCCCATTACCCATGTTGAAACTATTTTACTCAAAACATGGATATCTGTGGGTAAACCATTATAAAAATTCCATCCTATTATGGCTCCGACAATTGCCTGAGAAGTTGAAACAGGAACTTTGAATTTAGTCATCCAATAAACCGTGATAGCTGCTGAGAGAGCAACTGTAAACGCACCACCTAGAGCTGAAACAGATCCCAATTTTCCCAAAGTATGCGTTGCTCCGGCTCCCTGTATTACAGCGCCAAGAATCACAAATATTGAAGCAATTATCGCAGCTCTTTTGAAACTGACCATCCGTGTTCCTACAGCGGATCCAAATACATTGGCAGCATCATTTGCGCCCAATGACCACCCTAAAAATAAACCGCTGGATAGAAAAAATAATGTCATCAATCTTTGGTTTTAATTTCCAATGCTGATAAAATCCTTGCTGCATCTTCAGCACGGTCTGATATCTGTTCAATATGAAGAGTAAAATATCTCAAATGGATTTTTTGACTCAATTTCAAATGCTTTGTATCTTTAAATATCTTTCTCTTCAAATCCGATGCTAATACATCAGTTTCTTTTTCATAAAAATAAACTCTGTGCTCGTTGTCTTTGACAGAAGAAGGATTGTTGAAAAAAGATCTGACTGCCGGTATTACAGCCTCGGCAGCAGCACAGGATACATCAGTAAGTTTTGAAAACTCCGAATTCAATTTCTTAGGGATATCAGGGACTTCAACATCATACTGAAACAAATTTTCTTTTGCCGTATCAATGATATCATCAAGATGATCCAAAAGACTAACTACATCAGCACTGTATTGGGGAATCAGCGAATGTTCGAAAAATTCATTTCTGATCCTTAATACAATAGTATCTGCTTTTGCTTCCAGCTTATATAATTTATCTAAATTTTTTGAAAAATTATCTTCATCATTCTCCAGATAATATTTGACCCCTTCTTTAAAAACCAATATCCCCTGATCAATAGTATCAAGGAATTCATCTATATCCCGGATGGTCGATTTTGTCTTTTTAAAAAACATAGGCACTTATTTTTTGGCAAATTTAAGTTAATATCAATTAATATCCAAACTCCAAATTCTACACCAAATTTACAAAAATCACAAAATAATATTTGTAGAGTAATTATTATTTTATAGGTATTGATATTCTGTGAGTTATAAAATTTTGTAGTATTTTGATTTTTGTAAAGTTAAGAATTTTATGATATTGTAGGTTATAAATATAGGTATATTTTTTTTGATTTTTTATATTTTCCAATCTATCCGTATAAGTTTTCTTAATAGTCATTTTTGACAAGGAACTTTTTAAATATATTTTGCGTTAAAAAAATGAAAAATATTTATTTTTTTAATGAATTGTTAAAGAAAGGATCTCAAATAATTTTTTTGATTGATTTTATACATATTTGTTATGTGATTTTCGTTGTAAATAAAATTGAAAACTAAAAAAATAAATGATATGAAGACAAAAAAAATATTATTAGCAGGAACATTGCTGATAGTGGCAATGATAGCCGTTTATGCTTTTGGGCTTAAATCAAAACCAAGTATAAAACAAGAGAGTGGTATTCAAAAACAATATGATTTTATGACAGGGGATACAACCAGATTTCCCGAAGCAATAACCGAAAAAAGAACTACACAAATAGAGATTATCAACGGGAAGAAAAAGATCAAAGAAACCATTATCAAAATGAAAGGGGATTCCATCATTGAAAAAAAAGTGATTGAAAGAGAAGAAGATAGTGATGATAGTTTTGATATGAATTTAGATTCTGCTAATGGTTTCTCAGGAGGTTTTTATTTTAAGCAATTTGACCCTGATGATATTGACAGCCTAATGCCATTGAACAAGGATCTTTTGGGATTCGATCTATTTGAAAATGATTCGATCCTTCAACAATTCGGATTTAGATTCAACCCGGGGCAGCATTTCAATTTTGAGTCACCTTTTAATGGTTGGGATGATGATTTTATGAAAAATTTCGATTTTGATTTTTCAATACCAAATTCCGATATGTCTCAAATAAGAAAGAGAATGGAAGAATTGCAGGAAAAAATGATGCGGGGACTTGAAGACGATCAAATTTATGACAACCCTTTCAAAAATCAAAAATTGCCAAATGTACCTCGCCGAAGCAATCCATATCATCGAAACAAAGCCAAATCGATGAATGATATAATCACCGAGCATCTTTTGAATGACGGATATATCAAGGATATTGATGAAAAATACAAATTTGAGATCAATGAGAAATTTTTAAAAATAAATGGTAAAAAGCAAGATAAAGCCATTTATGACAAATACAAAAAGATCATCGAAGATAACACAGGAGTGGAATTGGAAGATGAATTTGATTTTAAATTCACAAATAAAAAGAAACTTAACAAAAAAACAATCAGGATTTAGTTCATATTGAATAACTCCGGTTTAAAGTTGAGGAAAAGGGAGAATCCAAACAGGTGCATTTCATTTTTTCGTTTTTTCCATAACTCGCCTCTAACTCCTAAAGGAGAACCCAACCCGCTATGCGAAAAAATGAAATGCACCCATCAAAACTTACTCTACGCAAGAAATAAATAGTATCTACTCAGGTAGGGTGCTTTTGAGATGAAAAAAGTGTTTTTTTCAATCAAAATGATTCTACCTGAGTAGATACAATAAATATATCAGAAGCAGTAATTTATACGCAGAGCAAATTATATTATAAACCTGATTTGTCCATGCATAAATGATCTGAGTTCATTATTTACATTCAGTACTATTTCTCCCGTTTCTTTTACTGTTTCGATTTTAGCATTGAATCTTTCTCCGTCTTTCGATTGACATTTTAAAACCGAATTATATCCAAGTAGTTTTAAAACAAATTCCTGTTTTATTTTATCAAAACCCTTGTTTTTTAATCGAATATAGTACTCATCCAGATTTTTTAATAGCGCATAAAACAATTCTTGTTTATCCAATTCTTTTCCGGATTCTATTGCCAATGAACCGGCATTTGGCAATTCTTTTGAAAATTTCTTTTGATTAACATTCAACCCAATACCTATGACTGAATTTTTAATCTTTTGTCCTTTAATAGAATTTTTAATTAAAACTCCTCCTATTTTTTTATTGTTTAAAAAAATATCGTTAGGCCATTTGATTTTACATTCAAGATTGAGATTTTCTTCAATCATCTTAATAATACTCAGGGTTACCATCTCACTTAAATAAAACTGTTTGGAGACGTCTAAAAACTCCGGATAAAGAATTAAAGACATAAGAATATTTTCACCTTTTGAACTATACCAGATATTAGACCCCTGACCTTTCCCGTTAGTTTGATACTCTGTCAAAACAATAGTTCCTTCAGGTTGTTTATCTTTTGACAATAATGTTGAAGCAAAATCATTTGTTGAATTGATTTTATCCAAATTTATTATTTTGCTTCCTATGATATACATTAATTTGTTACTTTTACTATATTTATAATTAAAAAATGAATAATTTTGCATAAAATTATAAAAATACCGAAAATTTGAATAAAAACACGTCATTAGAAATAAAAAATCCTAGTACTGAATCGATGAATGATTTAATAATCGATAGTATAAAGGATATAAAAGGAAAAAATATTGTCAAATTGGATATGAGGGAAATTTCAGGAGCACCTGCTGATTTCTTCATTATTTGTGAAGGTGATTCAACTGTCCAGGTAGCATCAATTGCCGGCAATATTTATAAAAGAATGAAATTGGAAAAAGGTATCCTTCCCATTAGTTATGAAGGAAAAAACAACTCTACCTGGCTTTTAATCGATTACTTCACTACTGTTGTCCATGTTTTTTATCCGGAAACAAGAGAATTTTATAATTTGGAATCCCTGTGGAATGATGCAGTAAAAGAAATAATCCCTGAAAATTAAATTATTAAAAATTGTATTTAAATGAACAATAATAAAGAAAATAACAAAAAAACTCCCAATAAAAATAAGAAAATTCCCAATATCAATCCAAACGATAAAAAAAAGGGAGGATCGAATTCATTTTGGATTTATGGAATGATAATTCTTGGCATTATTGCTTTACAGTTATTTATCTACCCAGCCAATACAGCTAAAGAAACCAGTTTCTTTGATTTTATAGATATGGTACGTCAAAATGATGTTGAAAAAGTAGAGGTGATAAATAAATCTATCGCAAATGTTTATATCAAGAAAGAAAGTAAAGATAAATATAAAGAATTAAAAGATCGTAAATCCGACATTCCCGGACCTGATTTTACATTTGAGATAGGTGATATGCGAACATTTGACGAGCAAATGATGAAACTCAAAAATGAAGGGTATGATATTAATCCGATTCTTAAAACCAAACCGGATTGGATTGGGCCGGTATTGAATTGGTTATTACCTATTGTGATTTTAATTGCTTTATGGATATTTTTAATGCGCAGAATGGGTGCAGGAGGTGGACCGGGAGCTCAAATTTTCAGTATCGGCAAATCAAAAGCAGCTCTTTTTGATAAAAATGCTAAAGTAAATGTTACATTTAAAGATGTAGCCGGACTGAAAGAAGCAAAACAAGAAGTAATGGAAGTGGTTGATTTTTTAAAGAACCCTAAAAAATATACAAAATTAGGTGGTAAAATTCCAAAAGGTGTACTTTTGGTAGGCCCTCCCGGAACAGGAAAAACATTATTGGCAAAAGCTGTAGCCGGGGAAGCGGAAGTACCTTTCTTTTCCATTTCAGGATCTGATTTCGTGGAAATGTTCGTAGGAGTTGGAGCTTCAAGAGTAAGGGATCTCTTCAAGCAGGCAAGAGAAAAAGCACCTTGTATCGTATTTATTGATGAGATTGATGCCATAGGAAGATCAAGAGCTAAAGGATCAATGCCCGGAGGTAATGACGAACGAGAAAATACTTTGAACCAATTGCTGGTAGAAATGGATGGTTTCAAAACAGATGCCGGAGTAATACTTATGGCTGCAACTAACAGACCTGATGTATTGGATCATGCATTGTTGAGACCGGGTAGATTTGACAGACAGATCGGAATCGACTTACCGGATTTGAAAGAAAGGGAAGAAATATTTTTAGTACATCTCAAAGATATCAAAACCTGTAAAGAGGTCGACACAAAATATCTTGCAGAAATGACTCCCGGATTTGCAGGTGCCGATATTGCAAATGTTTGTAATGAAGCGGCTTTGGTAGCAGCAAGAAGCGATAAAAAATGTGTCGAAATGGAGGACTTCAATTACGCTCTGGACAGAGTGATAGGAGGTTTGGAAAAAAGGAATAAATTTATTCCTCCAAAAGAAAAGAAAACAATTGCCTACCATGAAGCCGGACATGCTATTTGCGGCTGGTTTCTTGAAAATGCTTCACCTCTTGTTAAAGTAACAATTATTCCAAGGGGTATGGGGGCACTTGGTTATGCACAATATCTGCCCAAAGAAGAATATATTGTTAAAAAAGACCAATTGCTTGACAGAATGACAATGACACTGGGAGGAAGAGCTGCCGAAAAGGTGATTTTTGATAAAATATCGACAGGAGCACAAAATGATCTAGACAGAGCGACGCAATTGGCATATAATATGATTACGGTTTATGGAATGGATGATTCAGTCGGCAATGTTTCATTCTATGGTATGTCAAAAGATAGTTTTGTAAAGCCATATAGTGAAACAACAGGCGCTTTGATAGATGAAAAAGTAAGGGAAATTATTGAAGAACAATATTTAAGAGCACAGAAGCTTTTAAAAGAAAAGAAAAATGAATTGGATATTTTAGCCAAAACTTTATTGGAGAAAGAAGTTTTAACTAAATCCGATGTTGAAAGGTTGATCGGTAAAAGACCTTTTCCAGACGAATCATTAATTCCATCCGAAGAAGAGTTTCATAAAAGCGAAAAAGATTTGGAAGAAAACAATAAAAATGATAAAAAAGAAGATGAATGACACTGTTTCAATTTAACAGATTAATTCAAAATATTTTCTTTTATAGAATTGTTTATTAATTTTATATAAATTATAATTTATCATATATAAAAAATAATAAAATCATAAATTTATTTTTATTATAAAATAGAAGAAGGTTTTGTATAGTAAATATTAATTATTTTTTGTAATTTTGGGCATGCAAGAAGTATTTTCTAAAATAGAAGAAATAAAAAACAAGGTTTCTATTCTTCTAAATTCTTATGAAAATTTGAAAAAGGAAAATGAAAAACTTGCTAAAAAGATACAATCCCTTGAACAGGAAATAGAGTTTTCAAAAGGTAAACTCGAAAACAAAAGTATCGTAAATAAAAATGTAGAGAAAGAGAAAATTGAAGAGGAGTTAACAACTTATATTAATGAAATAGAAGATTTGATAAAAATATTGAGCTGATAAAGAATGGCTATACAAAAGATAAAAATAAATATTGCAGGAAGATATTACCCTGTAAAGATAGAAGATGGAGAAGAAGAAGCCATTCGCAGGATAGAAAAAGATATAAACCGCAAAATCAACGAATATGTCAGGAATTATAACAGTAATAATATCCTGGATATAACAAATATGATTTTGTTTGATTTTGCTTATAAATTACATCAAACAAAAGTCAGCGGAGAAAAAGAAAAGCTCATTTCTAAATTAATAGAAATCGAAGAAATTTTAAAGTAAACCCCCTCTTATTATTCCTTTTCTACATTTTATATACCGGAATTTTCCGGAAAATTGAATGCAAAATAATAGTTTTTGCGTTTTTTATTTATGTATCTACTGAGGTAGAATCATTTTGATTGAAAAAAACAATTTTTTCATCTCAAAAGCACCCTACCTGAGTAGATACAATTTATTAATATTATAAATTTGAAATTATGGAAATAGGAACTGGCTTAATTATAGGTTTAGTGATAGGAGCATTAATCGGATATGTCATTATGTCAATGATATTCAAGAAAATGAATGCTGCTAAAATAGAAGATGCTAACCGTAAAGCTGACCTTACTTTGCAGGAAGCTAAGATTTCAGCTCAAAGAACACTGGATAATGCTACAAATAAAGCAGATAAAATATTATCCACAGCTGAAAACAAACACGAACAAATAAAGCAAAGAAAAATACAAGAGGCAAAGGATAAATTCAACAGGCTGAAATCAGAGTTTGAAAAGAAAAAATCCGATCAGCTAATTGAAATAAAAGAGAGAGAGATGGAGATTCTCAATAAAGAGAAAGAACTTGAAATGAGTATCAAAGAATTCATGCACGAAAAAGAATCATTTGATAGTGAAAAAGTTGAAATAAAAGCAGTAAGAGAAAATCTTGACAAACAGCTTAAAATTGTTGGTAAAAAAAGGAAAGATCTGGAAGAAGCTAATGAACGAATCATTAAAGAATTGGAAAATATTGCAAGACTCAGCGAAGCAGAAGCTAAAGAACAACTACTCGAAGCAGTAAAAGCAAAAGCTGAAACCGATGCTCTTTCTTTGGAAAAAGATATTATTCTCAATGCTAAACAAGGTGCTAATAAACAAGCAAAAAAGATAGTTATTCAGACGATACAAAGAATGGTTGCAGAATATACTATCGAAAATACCGTATCTGTTTTTAATCTGGATTCAGATGATATAAAAGGACAGATAATAGGACGTGAAGGAAGAAATATCCGTGCGCTGGAAGCGGCAACAGGAGCAGAGATTGTTGTTGATGATACTCCTGAAGTAATAGTTATTTCCAGTTTTGATCCAATAAGAAGAGAAATTGCAAGATTGTCCCTGAAAAGACTTGTTGCAGACGGAAGAATGCATCCTGCCAGAATCGAGGAAGTAGTTGCCAAAGTCAAAAAAGAACTCGATGAAAGAATAGTGGAAATAGGAGAAAGGACCATTATCGATCTCGATATTCATGGTCTTCATCCTTATCTTGTGAAAATGATCGGTAGAATGAGATTTAGATCATCTTATGGTCAAAACCTCCTTAAACACTCTATTGAAACAGCAAAACTAAGTGCCATGATGGCTGCTGAATTAGGCATGAGCCCTAAGCAGATTAAAATGGCAAAAAGAGCAGGCCTTTTACACGATATCGGAAAAGTAGTCGAAGAAGAATCCGAATTGTCACACGCTTTGCACGGTATGAAACTGGCAGAAAAATATAATGAACATCCGGTTATAATAAATGCTATCGGAGCTCACCATGATGAAATAGAAATGAACAATATCATATCTCCTATCATTCAGGCTTGTGATGCCGTATCAGGAGCAAGACCGGGAGCCAGAAGAGAAATTCTTGAGAGTTATCTGAAAAGAATAAAAGAAATGGAAGATCTCGCTATCTCCTATGAAGGTGTACAAAAAGCTTATGCTATGCAAGCAGGAAGAGAATTAAGAGTGATAGTTGAAAGTGAAAAAGTAGATGATAATTACGTGGAAGAATTATCATTCAAAATATCCCAAAAGATACAGGATGATATGCAATATCCCGGACAAGTGAAAGTAACCGTTATCAGGGAAAAGAGAGCTACTGCATTTGCAAGATAATAAAACAATAAATTTAGCATTGACCTGGACATTTAATATACCAAATTAGGGTGGCAATTGTGTCATAGCATCGAATTTTTGTTAATCTGAGTTTGATTAATCCTTGAGATAATTTTGTCACTTACCTGGTTCAAGATTGTGATTTATAAAATTATTTATTTTGTAACTACTCAGGCAGAATCATTTTGACTGAAAAAACCTTTTTTTGGATAGTGTCAAATAAATATGAAATTAACTAAACCCACATTATTTGTTTGCATTAACATCTCTTGGAGTTATTCCAAAGCGTTCTTTAAATTTTCGACTAAAATATGCCGGACTTGAAATACCAACCTCATAACAAACTTCTAAAACAGTAAGATATTTTTTACTTTTTAACAGAGAAAGTGCCTTTTGTAATCTAATTTCTCTAATAAAAGCATTTGGAGTCAATCCTGTATATTTTTTTATTATTCTTTCCAATTGCCTTTTACTATAATTAAGTTGTCCCGCCAAATCGCTAACTGAAAATTCCGGTAAATCGATATTTTCAATAACTGTTTTTTTAGCTCTATGCAAAAGATCTTCTTCAATCGATACTGTTTTTTCATCCGATTTATATATATCTTCTTTATTCCAAATATCCCTTCTACTTTTATTTGTTAGCAAATTATGAATTCTGACTAATAATTCTTTTATGCTAAATGGTTTGGTAATATAATCATCTACTCCCAATTGAAATCCTTTCAGTTTATCTTCTTCAAGAGATCTTGCTGTAAGCATAATAAACGGAATTCGTTTCCAATTCCTGTTTTTTTGAACAATCTCCTTAAATTCAAATCCATTCATATTGGGCATCATCACATCCGAAGTAATCAAATCAAAATGTTCTTTCTCAAGTAATTTCAATGCTTCTTTTCCATCAGGTACAGCTTTGAAATCATACTTTTCTCCAATAATTTTTTGCAAATAATGACTCATTTGAATCTCATCTTCAACAATTAATATTCTCGGTTTTTTACCGTCAATCAAGACGGGTTTGAATTTTGGTAATTTATCAGTTTTAGCAGAAATAGCTTTGTTTGATATGTCGGATAAATAAGGAATTGATTTTGAAGCAGGTTTTAATGGAATAGTAAAAGTAAAACAACTACATTTCCCCGGTACACTTTCTACTTCTATTGTTCCATTCAATATTTTTGCGAATTCCTGAGCAATGGCAAGCCCGATTCCTGCACCACCTAAAATCTGCGCTTCACTATGTCCAGCTTGATAATAACGATCAAATATTTTTGGAAGATCATCAGGATGAATACCTTTTCCTGTATCTTTTACTTCAAATAATAATGAATTTTGTACTTGCAAAACTCTCAAAGAGACATTTCCTCCTGAAAATGAATATTTCATTGCATTGGAAATCAAATTATTCAGGATTTTTTCGAATTTTTCAATATCTAATAAAACTGTTAAGTTTTTATCAAGTTCATAAACAAAATCTGTTTTTATTAACCGGAATTTTGCCAAAGATTGAAATGAAAAGAAAATTCTTTGACAAAGACTGTACAAATTAACAGGAATTTCATCAAGTGAAATTTTACCGGATTCAAGTTTTGAAAGATTCAAAATTTCATTGACTAAATTAAGCATTTTCCTGCTGTTTGATTTCATCAATTGCAATTCAGCCAGATCAATTTTGTTTTTTGTTCTTTCGATTATACTTTCCAAAGGAGCCAGGATAAGAGTAAGAGGGGATCTCAATTCATGAGAAATATTGGCAAAGAAACGATTTTTAGCTTCGTCCAAAGATTTCATTTTATTATTTATTTGTTTTCTTCTTTGGAGATTAAAGAAAATTAAAATGGCTGTAAAAAGAAGTAACCCGGCTATAATAGCGATTGCGATATTCAAATATTTTTGATTTAATAATTTTGTGTTTTTCAAGTCAAGTTGAATTTTCTGTAATTTCAACTGAGTTTCTTTTTCCTTGACCTGATATTTCGTCACCATTTCTATAATTTGTCTTCTTGAGTCTTGCTGATCAAGAGAATCAGACAAATCATGGTGTTTATCATAATAATATACAGCATTTTTAAAATCACCGGCATTTCGATATGCATACGCCAGCACAATATAATTATCTAATAGATGAGTATAAATACCGTTTCCCTTATTTAATTTAATTGCTTTTTCTAAATATTTTATCGCATTGATATAATCATTCTTAGCCATTAAAGACTTAGCAATATTTTGGTAACATGCAGATAAATATCGATCATCTCCGGAATTCTCAATTAAAACCATGGCTTGTAACTACTCAGGTAGAATCATTTTGATTGAAAAAAACTCTTTTTTTGCCATATTTCAGCTATTTTTTTCGACGTAGCTCCACTATGCCTTCAAAAAATGAGCTTTATCTGTCAAAAAAATTGAATTTTTTCATCTCAAAAGCACCCTACCTGAGTAGTTACCATGGCTTTTTTATAATACTCAACAGATTTATTGTAATTATTTTGATTATGATAACAATTTCCTAATATCATATAACCTTCAGCAATATTTTCTGTAGCGCCTAAGTTTTTAGCAAGTTCAATGGCTTCCAATTCAAAATCAATTGCCTTTTCAAAGTTCTTAAGCATTGAATAGATATAACCTAATCTCGAAATAGTGATTGAATATCTATACGTGTCATTTGATTCTTTATTCATTTTTAAGGCTTTTTCATAATACATGAGTGATATCTTATAATTATCCATTTTTTCATGAATAAAGCCAATATTATATAATGAAGAGGAAATGCCGATTGCATGATTCAATTTAGTAGAGATATCCAGACATTTGATATAATGTTTCAATGCATTTTTATAATCCCCACTGTGATTTGAAACAATGCCAAGTCCATTTTCAACTATCATTTCCAGTTTCAAATCCTTATATTCTTTTGCATATTGAAGTGATTTATTATAATGTTGAATTGCCAGATCGAATTCGTTATGTCTCTCATAAATATTTCCTAAAGTAATGTTTGTTTTTGCAATATTCTTTTTGCTGTCAAGCTTGTCAAACAATTCTAAAGCTTGATTGGCAAATATCAAAGCAGTATCATAATCTGAATAGTAATAAAATATATTGCTAAGATTAAAATCGCTTTCTCCTTCACCATAAATATATTTTGCTTTTTTACTTAACTTTTGTGCTTTTAATGCAAAAACCTTTGCCGTATCAAGATTCACAGTTTGAAAAGCTCTGCTTAATCTGTTTAATTGAATAATTTTTGAAGTGTCATCTTTTGCCTTCTGTAATTCAATAAAAAGGCTGTCAATCTTTGGAGATTGAGAATGAATAAAAAGTGTATTTAGCATCAATATTATTACAATGAAATACTTCATAATAATTTTTTGATTTGTATTAATGCACCACGAAATAATTCACCTGTTTAAAAATAATTTTTAAGTAAAAAAGGATCAATTTCAAATCTGATGTGTTTTCGTGAAGACACTATTTAATGAGCTTGATTTTTAAAGTTAAATAGTATAACTTTGTAATATAAAGAATTAATAAGTATCGAGGCTCTATTTATATTTCAAAATTACTTAAATAGAGCTTGAATTTCACATAGTTCTAAAAATTTCAAAATGAATAAAATTAAGTATTACTTCGTATTTTTTATCTTCAATATTTTTACAGGAACAAATTTATATGGTCAAACCCATTTTGGAGTACAACAAGTATTAAACCCTGTACTTCTGGCCAATCCTGAAGAAGTAGTAAGTAGTGATATTGATGGTGATGGAGACAATGATATTGTTGTGGTTTCTTATTGGGATTATAATATAAGTTGGTTTGAAAACCTTGATGGAAAAGGCAATTTTGGAGAACAACAATTTATTACAACCAATTCTCAAAGAGCACAAGTAGTTGTTTGTGCTGATATGGATGGTGACGGAGATCAGGATGTGATAT
>JALVEG010000640.1 GCA_027031145.1 Saprospiraceae bacterium
AATGTTGATAGATGGTGATTGGGTTACTGCTGACGGTACTACTTTGGGTGCAGATAACGGAATAGGAGTTTCTTCTATATTGGCTATATTAGCTTCAGATGATATACCCCATCCTCCTTTGGAGGGTTTATTTACTATGGATGAAGAAACCGGTATGACAGGAGCGCAGAAGCTTAAACCGGGACTGTTAAATGGTAAAATATTGTTGAATTTAGATTCGGAAGATGATGACGAAATGACAATAGGATGTGCTGGGGGAATTGATATTTTGGTGACGGGAACATATTTAGAAGATAATGTTAAGGAAAGTGATGTGGCATTTGAAGTATTTGTTTCAGGGCTTACAGGAGGTCATTCGGGAATGGATATTCATTTATATAGAGGAAATGCTAATAAGATAATGAATAGGATTTTATGGAGATTGTATAAGGATTATAATATTGGCATTCATTCAATTGATGGTGGCGGATTGAGAAATGCTATTCCGCGGGAATCAAAAGCTGTTATTACAGTAACTAAAGATTTGGGAGATGATGTGGAAAGAAAGGTTAGATTGTTAAGGGATGAAATATATAATGAATATAAAACAACTGATCCTGATATTAATATTGATATAATAATGACAGATGCACCTCAGTATACCATGAAAGGAGAATGTGTTTATAAATTATTAAATTCTGTTTATGCATGTTGGAATGGTGTATATAGAATGTCACCTGATGTGCCGGGATTAACTCAAACATCAAATAATTTAGCCAGGGTTTTAGTCAAAGCCGGTGATTTAAAAATTGAAAATTTAGCCAGAAGTTCTGTTGAAAGTGAGAAAATGGATATTGCTTATGCTATTAAAAGTGCATTTAAATTAGCGGGATATAAAGTTATTTTTGAAGGAGGATATCCAGGATGGCAACCCGATGTGGAAGCCTCTATAAATAAAGTAATGAAGGATATATATTATAACAATTTCGGAGAAGAACCTCATATTACTGCTTGTCATGCAGGTCTTGAATGTGGTTTGATAAAAGAAAAATATCCTGACACGGAAATGATCTCATTTGGACCAAATATCAGAGGACCCCATTCACCGGATGAAAAAGTTCAAATATCATCAGTACAAAAATTTTGGAAACTTCTACTTGATACATTAAAAAATATACCAGACAAAAAATAATTTTTTTCGTTGTTCCACGTGAAACATATTATTATAATATTATATAAATAATTTTTATATTGTTTCACGTGGAACATTATGTAGTCGGTCTTCTCGGTACAATGCCGGTCTTCTCGATACGATATCGGCTACGCCAGATATCACTCGAAGACCTCCGAGCAGGGAATAGAATAAAAATGTAAGGTAAAAAAGAAGGGGTAACAAAGGTGATCGAGCGGTGTACTGAGTGCGAAGCGTATCGAAGTATGTTTTCTGACGCAGTCGAGAGTGTATCGAGGCCACCGGTCTTCTCGGTACAATGTCGACTACGTCAGACATCACTCGAAGACCTACGTACAGGTGATAAAAAAAGAAACAAAGATATAAAAAGGGGGATAACGAAGGTGATCGAGCGTTGTACTGAGTGCGAAGCGTATCGAAGTATGTTTTCTGGCGTAGCCGAGAGTGTATCGAGGCCACCGGTCTTCTCGGTACGATGCCGACTACGTCAGGCATCACTCGAAGACCTCTGAGCAAGGAGTAAATAAAAAAAACAGAGACAGCCGACTGCCGAGAGTGTATAGAGGCACAGACATCACTCGAAGACCTCCGTGCAAGGGAAAAAAATAAAACAACACAGCTTTCATGAAAGGATACATGTATATATTAAGATGTTCTGATGGTACATATTACACTGGTAGCTCAAAGTATTTGGACATAAGAATGAAACAACATAATGAGGGTAGAGGAGCAAATTATACAATGAAAAGACTTCCTGTAGAATTAATATATTATGAAGAATATGATAGAATAGATCATGCCTTTTATAGAGAAAAACAAGTACAAAATTGGAGCAGAAAAAAGAAAGAGGCTCTTATGGATGGTAGGATTAACGATGTGAAACATTTAGCAAAAAAGATATTTAGAAAGTGAACGGTCTTCTTGATACAATGCCTGGTTGCCGAGTGTTGTACTGAGTGCGAAGCGTATCGAAGTATGTTTTCTGACGCAGTCGAAAATGTATCGAGGCACAGGCATCACTCAAAGACCTCTGTGTAGGGAAAAAATAAAAATGTAATGTAAAAAAGATGGATAACGAAGGAGATCGAGCGTTGTATTGAGTGCGAAGCGTATCGAAGTATGTTTTCTGACGTAGTCGAAAATGTATCGAGATCACAGAGAGTGTACCGAGATCACCGCCCCAAATGCACTAACAACACAGAGATATCCGAAGGAGATACACCACTGATTCTACTAGCCTGTCCAATAGTAACAGGTTTTATTTTCAACAGCTTTTCTCTGGCTTCAAAGGATAAAGATTTTAATTTGTTATAATCAAAATCGGGATTGATCTTGATCTCTTCAAGTCTGTCCATTTTTTCTGCCAGTTCCTTTTCTCTATTTATATAACCTTCATATTTTATGCTTATTTCTGAATATTCTATAAAGTCTTTATGGTATTTGTCGATAAATTCATAAAGATCATTCAGGTGGTAGGATAAATTAGAAATATTAATATGAGGTCTAAGCAAAATTTGTTTTAATTTAACTTTTTGATTTAATGGTGAAGATTTTATTGAATTAAGAAGTTCATTTATATCATCAGGAGCAACACTGGTAGTACTAAAATATTCTCTGATTTCTTTTTCCGCTTCCAGTTTTGCTTCTACATTCAACATTCGATGTTCCGAACCGCGAATACCCAATTTATATGCTAAAGGTGTTAATCTTATATCTGCATTGTCCTGACGAAGCAAAATTCTATATTCGGCTCTGGAAGTAAACATTCTATAGGGTTCATCTGTACCTTTATTGATAAGATCATCGATCAAAACGCCTATATATGCCTGATCCCTTTTTAGAATAAATGGTTCAAGATCATTAATAGAAAGATGTGCATTAATTCCGGCTACCAATCCCTGTCCGGCAGCTTCTTCATATCCGGTAGTTCCGTTTATTTGTCCTGCAAAATATAAATTTTTTATCTTTTGCGTTTCCAAAGTGAGCTTTAATTGAGTTGGCGGAAAATAATCATATTCTATCGCATAACCGGGTCGAAACATTTTTGCATTCTTAAAACCCCTGAGTTTTTTCATTGCTTTGAACTGAACATCTTCCGGTAAAGAAGATGAAAAACCGTTTAGATATACTTCAAATGTATTTTTTCCTTCGGGTTCAACAAATAATTGATGCCTGTCTTTATCCGCAAATCTTTCTATTTTATCTTCAATAGAAGGACAATATCTGGGACCAACTCCCTGAATTCTTCCGGTAAACATCGGAGATTTCAGAAATCCTGTACGCAAAATATCATGTACTCTGGTGTCTGTATAAGTAATGTGACAAGGAATTTGTTCCTTTAATTCAGGTGTTTTTGTAAATGAAAATTTACCCGGATTTTCATCTCCATGCTGAATTTCCAATTCTGAATAATCAATGGTTCTACCATCAATTCTGGGAGGTGTACCTGTTTTCATCCTACCGGATTCAAAACCCAAACTTAATAATTGCTCGGTTAAACCCTTAGCTGCTCTTTCCTGAATTCTGCCTCCACCAAACTGTTTTTCTCCTATATGAATAATACCGTTTAGAAAAGTTCCGTTGGTTAATATTACCGATTTGGAATATATTTCCAATCCCATTTGGGTATATACTCCTTTTACAACTTTATTTTTTACAATGATACCTGTTACCATATCTTGCCAAAAATCTATATTAGGATGCAATTCCAGCAATTCTCTCCATTTGGCTGAAAATTCCATTCTGTCATTTTGAGCTCTCGGACTCCACATTGCAGGTCCTTTGGAAAGATTCAACATTCTGAATTGTATCATTGTATGATCTGTAACAATACCGGAATATCCTCCCAAAGCATCTATCTCGCGAACGATCTGTCCTTTTGCTACTCCACCCATTGCCGGATTGCAAGACATCTGAGCAATGTTTTGCATGTTCATTGTGATCAGCAAAACCTTACTATTCAAATTTGCAGCAGCAACAGCAGCTTCACTTCCGGCATGGCCGGCACCAACAACAATAACATCATATTCCGGAAACATATTCTCTTTTTAAGTATTATTTGATTTATAACAATAATTGTGCCCGATGAGTTTAATTATACTTTTAAATATGATATTTTTAAACGATTTATTTTTGCGTATTCCGTATCAAGATAAAGGAAAAAAATTTTACGGGCAGGAAAACGCATTAAAAAACAAAATATATATAAAATGGCTCATGTGTTTAAGGCTAGGAATCAATTTAATATAGTTGAGATATTATAAAAAAATATATGTTTGAAAATTGATTAGATTATTTTGATTCTCAGGGCAAATATTATAAAAATTAAGAAACAAAGTATCAAAACGAAAATTAAACTAAAAAAATACAAGATTTTTATTTATCTTTGAAAGCATATATGATAAATTTAATATATCAACAAAATAGTTAGTAGTATTTTAAAGCGATATGCTTTCTTAGGATTTTATATTAAAAGAAAAAATCTGATCATTATGAATAACATTAAATTGCCACCGGAATTATTGTCTATAGTTAGCCCTGAAAAAATTGATTTTGCTACTAAAGCGGGCCGGGATAAGCCTAAAAAAAAATCTATTCTTATAATTCTTTTTGGTGTTGTCTGGACTTTGTTTACAAGTATATTTGTATTTATCTTTTTTGTACCGATAATTCAAGGTAAAGAAGTCCATTTTGAATCAAATGGTGTACCAACAGTTGCGAGTCCTGATAATCTGGAACCGCTTTTGCTTCCGGCTATTATTGTTGGTCTTTTTTTGTTAATCGGAATTGGAATGTTGTCATGGGGTATTTTTTCAATGATGAAAAAAGGTGGTTATTTTGTAGGTACACCAACAAGATTGATTTTTTATCAAAACGGCATTATTAGATCGATAGACTGGGAAGAATTTTCCGGAGATATAGAAATTAGTGGCGATAATACTAAAGGCAATATTTCACTACTTATGAGAATAGGTAAAATGGTCAGCAGCAAAAATGGATCTGACAGATATGTTCCCGATGTTATTTATATTACAGAAATTCCGAATGTATATGAAATAGAACAAATTTGCCGAAAAAGAATTAAAGAAAACGACCCTACGCCGGCAACAACATACGGTAGTGAATAAACAAATCACTCATGTTATTTTGTTAAATATTATAGTACTGAGTATTCGTAAATAATTTATCTAACGAAAATTTGGAATGTATTCCCAAAACACATTTGAAGAAAATATTAGGATTAAAAGGACTTTATCAAGTCTCTATGTCACAAACGGAAAATTCGATGGAAGAATCATTTACAACAGATCTATTCCCACTATCACATCTCCCTGCTGAATGGAATTAACAACGGCTTGGTCCTCTTTGCTTTTTACTTTGCCGAATACGGTATGCCTTCCATCCAACCACGGTGTTTCAACATGAGTGATGAAAAATTGACTACCGTTAGTTCCGGGACCTGCATTTGCCATCGAAAGAATACCTGGACTATCGTGTTTCAGATCAGGATGAAATTCGTCTTCAAATTTGTATCCCGGACCACCCATACCATTTCCCATTGAACATCCTCCCTGGATCATAAAATCATTGATAACCCTGTGAAATTTTAATCCGTCATAATAACCCGCCTTAGCCAAACCGATGAAATTAGCTACGGTTTTAGGTGTTTTTGTTGCAAAAAGAGTCAAATTGATATCTCCTTTATTGGTTTTTATCACCACGGAAATATCTTCATCAAATTTTGCTGAATTTATTGCATCCAGCATTTCCTGTTTATTTATTTTATTAATTGCTGACATAGTTATATTTTTTGAGATGCAAAAGTAAGTATTAAACGGTAAATTTATTGACTAACAAATAGTTTTTTATAAAAAATACGGTTTTGTACTTATATGCAAGTACAAAAACCCACTTATTTGTACTTGTTAACAGGTATAAAATAAATCCGAAAAAGAAATGCACTGAATCTTTTATAATTTTTCATCTAATAAATTTTAATATAAAACCCACTAAGGCGTATTTTCCAAAGAACAAAAATACGCTATATATTAATTTTTGATACTAATAATCTTTCCTGTATCCAATATAGAGTCTTTATTCGTAATTCTATAATAGTAAATACCCTGCGGCAAATCTATATTTTCATTTAGATTTCCGGTAATATTTCTTTTTTTCAATACTTTGATACCATTAACAGTATAAAGATCAAAATTGTAATTTATGTCTGCATCAGAAGCAATGATTTTAATATTATTTTGTATAGGATTTACTACTCCAAACCGTGAAATTTCAATATCGTCCGTTTTTATTGTTTTCTTATCGAC
>JALVEG010000641.1 GCA_027031145.1 Saprospiraceae bacterium
GCGGACGCGCTGATAAAATCGTTTTTACTGATGATTCGTTAAATTCCGCGAAAATTGTGGACTATAAATCCGGAAAACCGAAAAAAATCGTCAAAGGCGAAAAATTTTGGCGACAACTGGTGTTTTATGATTTGTTGGCGAAAAATTCGCGGGGGATTTTGTGGACGGTTGATTCGTGCGAAATTGAGTTTTTGTCACCGCGAAATGAGAAATTTGTCACTGAAACTTATTCGGTGACGGAAGACGACCGCCAAGCCGTCATCGCGGAATTAAAAGAAGCCGACCGCAAAATTAAAAACTTTGAATTCCCGCTTGTAGAAAACCCAGACAACAACGAAGACATCGAGTTCTGGCAGAATTTAGGAAAATAAAATACCGCGAAAAATTCCTATTTCCTTCTGTTCTTTTGGACTCCCTCTCCTTATAGTCCCGAGTTCTCGGGAGGGCGGGGGTGAGGTGCATTTTTTCGCGGGATTTCTTTATGTCTTCCCCCTGACAAGGGAGGACCTGCCTGCCGGCAGGCAGGTTGAGGGGGTTGTTTAAGTTCGCCTCCTTTCAAAAAAAAGACATACTTAATGCCTGCCTTTTTTCAAAATTTCGCGGGATTTTAATTATTTCGCGATAAATGCTGATTTTCTATGAAATCATAAACTTTTTTTAGACCTAATTTATCTACTACTACACCAAAGCCATCATCAAAGTTATCATTTGAAAACAATCTGATTCTATCTTGTTTTTTCTCTTCCTCAATATACGGACTAATATAAATTTCAACGTCACTTTCTCCTTCTATTTCAACAGATAACTCACCTTCATTATCTAAAACTAAAGATTCCTGCTCAAAATCATCTGATAAAATTCGCGAAAAAAAATCACGAAATTCACTTATATACAAATAAACTTCGGCATTATCAAAACACAAACAAACTTCCTTTTTATCGTAAAGAGGATCATAAATAAATCTCAAAGAATCTTCCATCGCCAAAAAAATAACACTTCTTCTTCTTCTTGTCAAGACTTTTTTGTAGAATATTATATTTTAATAAAATTTCGCGGTATTTCACATTTCTCCCTCATTGTCATTCTGGCTAGACATAAGATAGTATTCAGGTTTCGCCCAGAATCATAAAGTCTGGACTCTGGACAAGCCAGAGTGACGGAGATTCTATAATTCCGCGAAATTGCATTTTCCCCAAAATTCCACTTGAAATCCCGCGAAATTTCTGCTATAATTCTCTGATCTTTAAAAATCCCGCGAAAAAACCGAAGGCATGAGCAATTTGGTTTTAAAAAGAGTTTCCGGACACCCTTTAATAACTTAATTATAGAAAAAATAGCGGAAATTTGATTTAAAATCAGATATTCTCCCTGCCTTCCTCTCCCCTCTCTAGTTAGACTCGAGAGAAAGACGAGAAAATAATTTCTCAAAAAAAACTAAAAAAAATTACAAACCTCAAAACAAAAACAAAGAGTTTGCTATCAACTCTAAAATATCGATAGCGGGGATTGCTAGGG
>JALVEG010000642.1 GCA_027031145.1 Saprospiraceae bacterium
AAGAAGAGATGATCCGAAAGTAGCTGAAAATAGAGGAGGAAGGTATGGCCCTAAAGCTCAAAAATTAGTTAATATGGCTAAACCGGGAGATAGATATTTCTTTGAAAATGTAAAATGTAAATGTCCCGGTGATAAATATGCAAGGGAAATTAACCCATTAACATTTATTATAAAATAATTAGAATTTTTATATTATGAAAATCGTGTTTAAATTATTATTTTCTTTCATAGTGCTGTTGTTTGCCTTTAATGCGCAGGGACAGTCAGATGATAATGGAATGAAAGAATCAAGTGAACCTTATATTGATGATGTAGTGAATAGAACATTAACATTTGAATCTAAAGTGCTTCCTTATGAATCACTTAGAGAATCGGATATTCCCTGGTCAAAAAAGTATTGGAGATTAATTGAGACCAGAGAAAAATTAAATATAGCCTTTAGAAATCCTAACAGGGCATTCTTTACTATATTGATCGATAAAATCAAAGAAGGTAAAATTACGGCTTTTGAAGATGAATTTTTTAAAGAACCTCTGACAAATGAACAAGTTCAGGGGAAAATATTTAAAATTGATTCCGTTCCATATTATGATCCTGAAACTTATGAAGAAACCATTGAAGTGGTTAAAAGCGAAATTAATCCTGAAAATATTAATAGGTACAGGATTAAGGAGATATGGTATTTTGATAAAGAATCATCAATGCTAAAAGTGCGAATTCTTGGAATTTCACCTTTGGTAGAAGAAATTGATGAAGTTACAGGTGAATTAAAATATGAGCTACCTCTATTTTGGATTTATTATCCGGAGTTAAGAGAATATCTGGCTGACGAACCCGTACCTAGTGATTACAATGATATGTTTCCGATGACTTGGTATGATTTGTTTGAAAATAGAATGTTTTCAAGTTATATTATTAAAACAAGTAATATCCTTGATTTGAGATTGAAAGATAAATTTGCTAAAAGCAATACAGAAGATATGGATATTTTGTTGGAATCACAACGTTTAAAAGAAGAGTTATTCAATTTTGAACACGATTTATGGAGTTATTAAAATATTAATGAAATAGTATTTATAAAAAGCTGCTCTGTCTTAAAACATAGCAGCTTTTTATTTTTGTAATCAAAATCCGGTTATTATGCAGGTTTTTGTAAATGAATTACCCTTAAAAAAAAGAATTGCTTACCTTAAAGCTAAAGGTAAAACGATAGGTTTTGTTCCTACTATGGGAGCTTTGCATAAGGGACATATTTCTTTGATTGAAAAGTCAAAATCAGAATGCGATATTACTGTTTGTAGTATTTTTGTAAATCCGACTCAATTTAATAATAAAGAGGATTTGGTTAAATATCCCAAAACAATTGAAAAAGATAAAAGAAAGCTTTTAGAGGTCGAAACCGATATCTTGTTTGCTCCTTCAGAGAAAGTGATATACCCGCCTGAAATAAATTTGGATATAGATATCGATCTTGAAGGTTTGGAGAATAAATGGGAAGGAGAATTCAGACCTG
>JALVEG010000643.1 GCA_027031145.1 Saprospiraceae bacterium
ATGAAATACACCTTGAAATGTTAATATTTTGAAAAATAGAAAAAAAAGTAATACCTTTACGAATTCTTTTAATATAGGTACTCAGACAAGGGTTTTTGAAAAGAAAAAAGTGTTTTTCAGATCAAAATGATTCTAACTGAGTAGATACCGTTTAATTTGATTAAAGTGGCAACGAAAAAAAATAAAAAAGTATATTTCGATATTATATTAGGAATATCCATCGGTTTAGTATTGGTTACAATCTTATCTTTCAGTGATAGTATTGTGGATATGTTTAATTTCTTTTCACACAAAGATAAAAATAAAACCGTCGAAATAACAAAAGTAAAAGAGCCTACAAAGCTTTTTGGTTATGATATAGATAAATACTATTTTGAAAAAGATAAAGTAGAACCTAATCAAATTTTGGGCTCAATTCTATATTGGGAAGGTGTTCCGTATTCAAAAATAGATAAACTGGCAAAAAGATCAGTTGGTGAATTTGATGTCAGAATGATCAGAGCAAATAAGAATTATACCATTGTCAAAAATGATAGTTGCGGAGAAGTAGTAAGTCTGATTTATGAACCGAATCAGTTATCATACGTAGAATATCATATTGCGGATTCTGTTTATGTAAAAAAACATATCAGACCTGTAGAAACCAGACTTGAATTTGCTGAAGGAGAGGTTGTGACCTCTTTATGGAATTCCATGAGAGAAAACAATCTTAGTATTTCTCTAATCGATAAAATGGAAGATGCTCTTGTTTCGGAGGTTGATTTTTATCATGCTCAAAAAGGAGATAAGTACAAATTGTTATTTGAAAAAAGATATATTAACAATAAACCTGTTTCCGTTGGTAAATTATTGGGAGCATATTACAAAAACGATAAGGAGCATTATGGTATATATTTTGAATCGGATACTTACAAAGGATATTATAATTATAACGGGCAACCTACTAAAAAAGCATTTTTAAGAGCTCCTGTGAGATTTTCAAGGATATCATCCAGGTTTAGCTATCATAGATTTCATCCGATATTGCACAGAACCAAGGCACATTTTGGTACGGATTATGCAGCGGCATACGGTACACCTATAATGGCAGTTGCGGCAGGAACTATTGTAAGGAAAGGATATGGACGCGGCAATGGAAATTTTATCACTATCAGGCATGACAAAACTTATACTACAACATATCTACATATGCAAAGATTTGCAAAAGGTATAAAAAAAGGAGTTCATGTAGCACAGGGACAAGTTATCGGCTATGTAGGATCAACAGGTCTTGCTACCGGACCTCATGTTTGTTTCAGAATGAAGAAAAACGGAAAACCGATAGATCACCTCCGGGAGAATTTCCCTTCACCTGAACCTCTTCCTGATTCTGTTATTACACAATATTTTGAACAGAGGGATAGTATAATGAAGATCTTCAATAATCTTGAACAGAAATTTGTCAGGCAGAATACTTTAGCAAATTATGGTTTTAAAGTTAAATATGTAACTGACGAATTATAATTATGCCTGTATGGAAAAATAAATTCACCTTAGCTGCCCTTTGCGCATTCTTTGTGAAACATGGCGGGAAAATATAATTTACAAAAAAATCTTTTATATTTCCTTTCAAACTTGAATAAGATTTTCATTTTGTCTATTTTCGCATTTTATTTTGAAAAAATATTATGTAATATATTAGGTATGGTGTTTATTTCAATCAAAATGACTCTACCTGAGTAGATACAAATTAATTAGATACAAAAATTAAAATATATGAGTTTAAATTTTTCTGAAATAGAAAAAAGATGGAAAAAGTTTTGGGAGGAAAATAATACCTATAAAGTCGAAATAGATAAAGATAAACCAAAGTATTATGTCCTTGATATGTTTCCTTATCCTTCAGGAGCAGGACTTCATGTAGGCCATCCACTCGGATATATCGCTTCGGATATATACAGCAGATATAAGAGGATGAGTGGATATAATGTTCTGCATCCGATGGGTTTTGATTCATTTGGATTGCCTGCGGAGCAATATGCTATTCAAACAGGAATTCATCCTGCCGATTCCACCAGAGAAAATATAAATCGTTACAAAGGACAGTTATCTAACCTTGGTTTGAATTATGATTGGTCAAGAGAAGTTCAAACTTCAGATCCTGATTATTATAAATGGACACAATGGATCTTCGCAAGAATGTTTGAGCATTATTACAATACAAAACTCCAAAAAGCTGATAGTATTGACAATCTTATAGCTGAATTTGAAAACAAAGGTAATGCTAATGTTGATGCTTATGGTTCGGAAGACAGAATATTCACAGCCGAGGAATGGAAAAATATGTCAGACAAAGAAAAAGACGGAGTACTGATGAACTACAGACTGGCATACAGGAAAGTAGGATTTGTCAATTGGTGTGAAGCTTTAGGTACTGTACTTGCAAATGATGAAGTAAAAGACGGAGTAAGTGAAAGAGGAGGGCATCCTGTTGTAAAAAAACCTATGAACCAATGGTCATTGAGGACAACAGCATATGCGGAAAGATTGCTTAACGATATGGAAAAGATCGATTGGTCTGAAAGCCTGAAAACTATGCAGCGAAACTGGATAGGAAGATCAGAAGGATTGCAGATGTTTTTTGATCTTGACGGGATGGATGAAAAACTGGAAATATATACAACCAGACCAGATACGATCTTTGGTGTCACTTTTATGGTTTTATCACCGGAACATCCGTATGTGGAAAAATTGACAAAACCTGAGTTTGAAAAAGAAGTAACGGAATATAAAAAATATGCTGTCAATAGATCTGAAATAGAAAGGACAAGTGAGAAAAAGGTAACGGGAGTATTTACAGGTTCTTATGCTGTAAATCCACTTAACGGTAAAAAAATACCGGTTTGGATAAGTGAATATGTATTGATGGATTACGGAACAGGTGCTATTATGGCTGTACCAAGTGATGATGACAGAGACAGGGCATTTGCTGAAAAATTTGATCTGCCCATTATACCTGTTATTGATAAATCCAAATATCCCGGTTCTACTTCCAAAGATAAAGAAGGTATAATGATTAATTCGGATTTTATAACCGGAATGGAAGTTCCGGATGCGATCCGGGCGGTTGAAGATAAGGTTGAGAGCATGGGAATCGGTAAGAAACAAATAAATTACAAACTTCGGGATGCTAATTTTTCAAGACAGAGATATTGGGGTGAACCATTTCCTGTTATTTATGACGATCAAGAAGTAGCATTTTTGCTTCCCGATGATGAATTACCGGTAGAATTGCCACCTTTGAATGAATTTAAGCCTTCTACTGACGGAAAATCTCCATTGGCGAGAAATGAAAAATGGGTACATGAATATGAAGGATTTACAAGGGAAACCGATACTATGCCTGGTTTTGCCGGTTCAAGCTGGTATTTCCTTAGATATATGGATCCTCACAATGATGATAAATTTGCCTCGGAAGAAGCACTGGATTATTGGCAGGATGTTGATTTTTATATCGGCGGAACAGAACATGCAGTAGGGCATTTGATGTATTCAAGATTTTATCATAAATTCCTTTATGATCTGGGATTGGTTCCTACTTTCGAACCTTTCAAAAGACTGGTGAATCAGGGAATGATACAAGGGGTGATTGAATTTTTATATTTAAAAAAGGATAAGGTAAATGATAAAAGTGTTTTTGTCAGCGCAGATCTGATTTCAAAAGATGAAGAGGAAGATTATGCAAAGATACCAGTGTATATCGGTTTCGTAAAAGATTACGGTTCGCCTAAATCATATCTTGATAAAAAAGGTATTGATGAATTCAGAAATTGGAGAAAAGAATATATAGATGCGGAATTTGTAACTTCATCAGGGACATATTCAGCAGGGAAAACAGAACTTGAAGATATTAAGTTTTATACTTTGTCCGAGATCGGAAAAATGTCCAAGAGATATCACAATGTAGTAAACCCTGATGATGTAGTTGCCGAACATGGTGCTGATACTTTCAGGATGTATGAAATGTTCCTTGGACCAATAGAGCAATCCAAACCCTGGGATACAAAAGGAATTGACGGAATCAATAAGTTTATAAAACGATTTTGGAGTCTTTATATCGACATGGATGACAATTGGATTGTCACGGAAGAAAAAGCCACTAATGAAGAACTGAAAATATTGCACAAAACAATAAAGAAGGTAACTGAAGATATTGCTAATTTATCTTTCAATACCGCTATCAGTGCAATGATGGTTTTTGTAAATGATGCTAAGAAAATGAATATACATAAATCGGAGATATTAATTCCTATGATTAAGGTTATCGCACCTTTTGCACCGTTTATTTCTGAAGAATTGTGGCACAAAGCAGGAAAAGAAGGTAGTGTACATCATCAGTTATTTCCAGTATTTGATGAAAGTTATCTAAAGGAATCCACCGTTTCTTATCCCATCAGTGTTAACGGTAAAAAACGTGGAATTGAAGAATTCTCAAAGGATCTTTCAAAAGAGGAATTGGAGAAAAAAGCACTTGAGCTGAAATATGTTCAAAAATGGATCGAAGGGAAAAATGTAATGAAAGTTATTGTAGTTCCCGGCAGGATGATAAATATAGTGGTGAAGTAAATAATATGCAAAAAAAAGCTGTCTTGCAAGACAGCCTTTTTATATACTATCTACTATTATTTATTCAAATATTTTTCATCTGTTAATGTTTTTAAGAATGCTATCACAGCTTCTTTTTCATCATCTTCAAGAAAAATACCTCCTTCGTGATTCATATTCGGATCCAATGTAGGAAAATATTTTACATGATCGCTATAGAAATCCAAAACTTCTTCTAATGTACTATATCTTCCATCGTGCATATATGGTGCAGTAACAGCAATATTTCTTAAAGAACCTGTTTTGAATTTACCGAAATCAGTTGCTTCTTTTGTTACCTCTGCCAACCCTGGTTCAGGATTAGCGTCCAGACCGTTATTGTGGAATCTGTTATCAAAGAATGGTCCTACTCTGTGACAATGGAAACAATCTCCTTTTTCACTAAGGAACAATTCAAATCCTTTTGACTCAAGAGGTGTAAATCTTGCATCAGGATCATTGAAATAGTATGCACGGTCAAACTTTGAATTTACTGAAATATTACTTCTAAGAAATTGCGCAATTGCTTTTGCAACAAGTATAGGTGTAATATCATCTGTCCCAAATGCTTTATAAAATTTATCTGCATACCCGGCATCTAATAATTTGACAACCACATTGTCCCAATCCTCATGAAATTCATCTTTGTTTTCTATTGTCGCCAAGATAGCCTCTTCAAGTGATGAATGACTTCCTTCCCAACCAAAATACTTATTGAAAACAAGGTTTACTAAAGACATTGTATTCCTGGTCATCAATTTACCTTTATATCCTTTATTAAATCTGACATTACTGGTATATGCATTTTCAGGTTTATGGCATGACGTACACGATAATTCATTGTCAACTGATAATATTTTGTTAGCAAAAAGCTCTTTTCCCAATTCCACACCTTCAACAGTCATAGGATTGTCTGCAGGTATATATAAAGGGAAGTCCCTCTGAGGGATTTGCTGTGTGAATTGATAAGGGGTAGGGTCGTACTTTTTATTTTCATTTGTATTATTATCTCCACAGGAGAATAAAATAAAAACAAATGATAATAAAAATAATGCCTTTTTCATAATTACTAATTTAAAATTCTTAAAATCTATTTAATTTTTATTCAAATTTATACTTTTTATTTCAAAATTTCAACTTTTCTTACATTATATGCATTTTCACCATTCTTTTTTAAAATATCCTGAGCATCCTGATTTTTCATAATTCCTTTTCCGAATTCATCAAAATCATAAGTAACAGGATTCTCAATAAACTCATTTAAATCCAATACTACCGTTATAACCATAGTATCTCCGGGATCTACTGTGGTGTTTTCAAATGAAAGTTTATTAATTATTATAAAATTTTTATTTCCATCGGTAGGTCCTGTATGAAGTTTAAATGATAATGTATCTCCATCTTTGGCATACGCTCCCTCATATTTCATATAATGATACTGCCCGTCTTCCTGCCAAGGCCAATACATGTCAAGATATTCATCAACAGTATTGGGTAAGCTATGTGATTCCGTTCCCTTTATCGGCTTATTGTATTTGTCGCCAAGCCCGTGGATAAATGATATCCCGTTGTAAGTCCCTGTTGGAATTTCCAAAACCATATCCCTTGTATATTCATGAGCTTTATCGGCTTCTCTGTAATGAAATGTATCCAGTTCAACAATTGAACTATCATCTTTGTATAGATCAAATTCAGAAGTGAAATACCTTAATGTTATTATTTCATAAGGATAACCTGCTTTAGCTTTATAAATAAATTTATAAAATTCAAAATCTTTATCTTTAACCTTGTGATCAAAAACTACTTTCAAAAAACCTGTTTCATTTTGGACT
>JALVEG010000644.1 GCA_027031145.1 Saprospiraceae bacterium
TCCACCATCACCAATGCGTCATATTTGTCACCGAGATCACAAATTTTATCAACTTGTGCAATAATCCCGTCCATTGAAAATACTCCGTCTGTAGCTATTAATATTCTTTTTGATCCGTCTGCACGTGCTTGCTTGAGTTGTGCTTCGAGATCATCCATATTATTGCTTTCAAAACGGTATCTTTTAGCTTTACATAATCTGACTCCGTCAATAATCGATGCATGATTAAGCTTATCCGACACAATAGCATCATCAGGCCCCAACAAAGGTTCGAATAATCCTCCATTGGCATCAAATGCGGAGGAATACAAAATAGCATCTTCGGTACCAACAAATTCGGCTATTTTCTTTTCAAGTTCCTTGTGGATATCCAAAGTGCCACATATAAATCTCACCGAAGACATTCCGTATCCTTTTACATCAATAGTTTTTTTAGCTCCTTCTGTAACAAGCGGATTTGAAGAAAGACCGAGATAATTATTTGCACAAAAGTTAAGTACTTTTTCTCCTGTGTTCAATTCAATTTCAGCTCCCTGGGGACTTGTTATTATTCTTTCATGTTTGAATAAACCAGATTCCTTTATTGTATCAAGTTCATTTTGAATTTCTTTGTAAATATCTTCTTTTTTCATTTTATTAAATTTTAATAAGTTTATTATTTATGACAATGTAGGTTCTCCTTCTTTGTAAATAGCTCTGAGATGTCTTATCATACTTTCCACCATGTGTTCAAAAGTATATTCGGGTTTCCACGCCCAATCCTCTCTTGCCTTGGAATCATCAATGCTTTTCACCCACGAATCAGCAATTTTTTGTCTGAAATCCGGATTGTATTCTATTTCAAAATCAGGATAATATTTTTTTATTTCCAAATAAATGTCTTCCGGAGTAAAGCTGAAAGCAGCAATATTATAGCCATATTTCAATTTAATCTTTTCTTTAGGCGCCTCCATAAGCATAATAGTAGCATGGATCGCATCATCCATGTACATCATTGGCATCATAGTATCTTTTTCAAGAAAACAATTATATTTTTCGTGTTTTACCGCTTTATGAAAAATATCTACGGCATAATCGGTAGTTCCTCCTCCCGGAAGAGACTGGTAACCAATAATACCCGGATATCTTAGTGAGCGTATATCCATATCATATCTTTTGGAATAATAATTACACCACAATTCTCCGGTAACTTTTCCTATTCCATATACAGTATCGGGAAGCAATGGTACATCCTGGGCTGTATTCAATTTAGGTGTAGTCTCTCCAAAAACGGCAATTGAACTTGGAAAAAATATCTTATTGATATTGTTGTCTTTAGCCAGATTCAGTACATTCAACAGCCCGTTAAGATTAATATTCCAGGTAAACATAGGATCTTTTTCCCCTTTTGCGGAAAGCAGAGAGGCCAAATGATAGATTTGTGTAATTCTATATTTATGTATAATTTCTTTAAAATGCCCGACATCCATTATATCAAGTTTCTCAAACCTGCCATGTATGTTGTCAATATGTCCAATATCGGTCGTCAAAACATTATCATAGCCATATATTTCAATAAGTTTTTGACTTAGTACAGTTCCTATTTGTCCATTTGATCCTGTGATCAATATATTTTCCTTTTGCATATTACTAATTTGTCGTCGTTTTATTCAGGGCTTAAAATTATGATTTATTTTTCAATTTTTATTCGCTTTCATTACGGTTTATACATTAATTAGAATAGATATAATTATTTAGCATGATAATAAGATCTCTTAGGTACAATAATCTTTTCTTCTTTTTGAAGATTCTTTAATTCTTTTGTAATTATTTTCTTAGAAATACCTGTTAATTCTTCTAATTCTCCTATTTTCACCGGTTTATTGCTATCTTTCATTGTTTTTAAAATAATGCCTCTTATTTTCATGATATTTTTGTGCGTGAAAATAAGAATTTTATTTAAATAGAGCCACATTTTTATCAAATTAATATATTTTTCAAGATTAAAGTGTAAATAAATTTTCTCAAAACATAATAACTTTTAAATTTGCTTATTAAAAAGAAAAGTGTTTACTCAGGTGGAATCATTTTGACTGAAAAAAACAATTTTTATTTCAAAAGCACTCTGCAGGAGTAAATACAAAGAAAATATACTGCTTTAAATACAAAACATGAAAAACGTACAGAAAAAACTTAATGAATTGGAAGCTACTGCTATTAGTGGAAACGATATCAGTTCATCGGTATTATATGTTTCAGCTTTAGCAATTGCATTTGCAGGACAATATGCCTGGATAACATTACTGATAGTTGCATTTGTTTTATTCCTTTTTAGGAGAATATACGGTGAAGTAGTTGGAGCTTTGCCACTTAACGGGGGTGCTTACAATGCTTTACTGAATACTACAAGTAAATCGATGGCTTCTGTTGCGGCGACACTGACTTTATTGTCCTATATGGCAACTGCAGTAATCTCTGCAAATGAAGCAATCCATTATTTACATCATTTAATTCCTGTTCCTATAATTTTAGCGACCATTTTCCTTTTGTTAATTTTCGCGGGATTAACGATTATGGGAATCACGGAATCTGCCAAAGTTGCTATATTTATTTTCATTTTTCATTTGTCATCATTGGTGATTTTGGCTGTGTTTATACTTTTTTATTTGTTTTCAAATGGATTTGATATTTTTATTGAAAACTGGAACAGACCACTTGAACAAGATAGTGTATTGATGGCGATATTTTTTGGTTTTGCCGCTTCAATGTTAGGTATCTCAGGTTTTGAAAGTTCGGCAAACTTTGTAGAGGAACAGGAAAGAGGTGTTTTCCCGAAAACATTGAGAAATATGTGGGTTATTGTAAGTATTATCAATCCGCTTATGGCTTTTTTAGCCCTTGCTTTGATTCCTATCCCTGAAGTTGAAGAATCATATAAAAATACTTTATTATCGAGAATGGCTCAATTATCCGCAGGAGAATGGTTAGCTTATCTTGTGTCAATTGACGCCGTGCTGGTACTAAGTGGAGCCGTGTTGACATCTTATGTTGGTGTTACCGGTTTATTGGAAAGGATGACGCTTGACAGGATATTGCCTCAGTATTTTCTTAAGAAAAACAAAAGGGGAGCTTCTTATCGAATTATAATTGCTTTCTTTTTGCTTGGAGTATCGATCTTATTGATTACTAACGGGGATGTAAAACTACTTGCCGGTGTTTATACAATATCATTCTTGTCAGTTATGGGTTTGTTCGCCATTGGTAACATTTTGTTGAAAATAAAAAGAGCAAAATTGCCAAGACCTGAAAAAGCATCATGGTTAAGTTTATTGATAGCTCTTACGGGAGTAAGTATTGCATTACTTGGAAATTTCCTTATCAAACCCGAAGAAGGACAACCTTCAAATATTCAGGTGTTTTTCCAATATTTTATCCCAACACTTATTTTTGTTGGAATAATGCTTAATCGAACTCTACTTTTGAAGATGATCCTGAATATAATTCAATATCTTTTCAATCCGATCAGACGATTGGTTAAAAGAACAAATAGAAATCTTACTTCTATGATTGATTCCATCAATTCACAGGAGTTTGTATTCTTTACTAAAGGTGATGATATTTCCGTATTGAACAGAGTTATGCAATATATTGAGAAAAATGAACATACCAGAAATTTAAAACTTGTTACGGTTTTAAGTGAAGGAGAAGAAGTAAATGAGGATTTTTTAAGAGATGTCGAAGTTTTAGACAGGGAATATCCTGATATTGATATAGAGCTGGTTATTTTACATGGCAAATTTGGTCCTGTTTTAATAAAAGAATTGTCTGAAAAATGGGGAATACCGGTTAACTTTATGTTCATCGGTTCGCCGGGAGACAGATTCCCTTACCGAATTGAAGAATTGGGTGGGGTGAGACTTATAATTTGACAGGAATAATGGAATAGAGGAATGTTGCTTTTTTGTTCTATATACCTTGTTTAGTTTTTAATGCCTGGAAGGTTGGAATGTCAAATTTACTTAACATAAAACTACGATAAGAGGTTTTGAATATTTTGAAATCTGTAGTAGTGAGTAAAGCGATATAAAAAAAAACAGTAGTTAGGACTCAAAAGCACGACCAAAGGGAGTGATTTTGAAGCCGGCTAGAATAGGGATAGAGGATCGCCTACACCTAAGGCTTCGGCGATTAAAATGAATTATTTGATATGTGAAAAGCGAGTTCAGAGACACTCACTTATCATGACCAAAGACGCTAACTTATCATAGGTATTTTATCTGAAAAATATTTATATAAAATATAAAATTTACAAATGAAAAACAAAGAATTAAAACTTATAGCCAATACAATCAGAGGATTGTCTATCGATGCTATACAAAAAGCTAATTCCGGTCATCCGGGTTTACCAATGGGAATGGCAGATGTAGCTTCAGTATTATTTTCAGAATACTTGAATTTTAATCCTCAGGATACTGACTGGCTCAATAGGGACAGATTTGTTTTATCAGGAGGACACGGAAGTATGTTATTGTATAGTCTTTTGCATCTGTATGGATATGATGTAACTTTGGAAGATATTAAAAATTTCAGGCAGTGGGGAAGTATAACACCCGGACATCCCGAATATAAACATACACCCGGAGTTGAAACTACAACCGGTCCTTTGGGGCAGGGTCTGGCAAATGGGGTGGGGATGGCTATCGCAGAAGCTCATCTATCCAGACTGACAAGGACAAAAACAAAATTCAGTGATAAAAGATCAAAACTGATCGATCATTATACTTATGTTTTTGCAGGTGATGGTGATATGGAGGAAGGTGTTTCCCATGAAGTATGTTCACTTGCAGGTCATCTCGGTTTGGATAAACTGATAGTTTTTTATGATTATAATAACATAACTATAGATGGCGAATTGACATTGTCTTCAAGTGATAATGTAAGAAAAAGATTTGAAGCTTATGGCTGGGATGTTTTGGAAATAGACGGACACAATTATAAAAATATTAAGAAAGGTATTGATCAGGCATTGTCACTGGAAGGAAAACCCAGGATAATTATTACACATACGACAATTGGATACGGTAGTCCTAATAAAGCAGGAACCAGCGGAGTACATGGTTCGCCTCTTGGTACAGAAGAAATAAAATTGACAAAAGAAAATCTGGGTATTCCGTTAAAAGATTTTTATGTTCCTAAGGAAGTATATGGATTGACAAAAAAGGTAGTGGATAAAAACAAAAAGAAATATAACAAGTGGAATACGCTTTTTGAGGAATTTAGTAAAAAACATAAGAAAAAGAAGGCTTTGCTTGATACGATCGTAAATAAAAAATTCGATCCTGCTTTATTTGATTGGAAAGCATTTAGTTTTCCTGAAAAGATAGCAACCAGATCCGCTTCTTTAACCGTATTGGAAAAGATATTTGGAAATATCCCTTCTTTGATTGGAGGTTCTGCAGATCTTACTCCTTCCAATAAAACCAAAACCAAAGAGGCAATCGACTTTACAAAAGAAAACAGGAAAGGAAATTATATTCATTATGGTATCAGGGAACATGGAATGGCTGCTATAATGAACGGTATAGCATTGTATTCGGGATTTATTCCTTATGGAGGTACATTTTTGGTCTTTTCAGATTATATGAGACCTGCTATCAGGATGGCGGCATTGATGGGACTTCAAACGGTATTCGTATTCACTCACGATTCTATCGGATTGGGCGAAGACGGACCTACGCATCAACCGGTTGAACATATTTCTTCTTTAAGATTAATTCCAAATCTTGTTAACTTTAGACCTATGGATGCCGCCGAAACCGTAATAGGATGGAAAATCGCTATTGAAAGAAAAGATGGACCGGTTAGTTTGATTTTATCAAGACAAAATCTTCCTGTTTATCTTAGGCGAAGAGGAGCCTTTGCTGATGCATCAAAAGCTGAAAATGGCGGTTATATCCTGACTCAGGATAGAAATTATCAGGTTATTCTTATAGCTACCGGATCAGAAGTAGAGATTGCTGTGAATGCAAAAAAGGAATTAAATGCTAAAGATATAAAAGTGAGGGTTGTTTCCATGCCATCGCAGGAACTATTTGAAATGCAGTCAAGAACTTACAGAAATAGTGTTTTACCGGCAAGATTCAAATCCAGAATAGCAATTGAAGCTGGTAGTACATCATCTTGGTTAAAATATGTTGGAGATGAAGGCAAAATTATAGGTTTGGATCATTTTGGAGCTTCTGCCCCCTATAAGGTATTGTATGAAAAGTATAATATTACAGTTGATAATGTAGTAAAGACTGCATTGGATATGGTTAAATGATAGAGTGGGAGTGAAGCGAGGCTGTATGTTTGTAAAAAAATAAAAGCATAAACTTCAAAAGTTGTATATTTGAGTTGAAAAAAACATTAAATAACAAAAAAAGAAGTTTATGCAAAGCAAAGTTAAGAAAATTAATTTTA